>PKTO01000348.1 GCA_002869095.1 Clostridiales bacterium | reverse complement strand
GCCGGACGTGTCGAGCGCCTACATCGACAAGTATAGAAGAAACAAGACGATGGTTGTGATTGCCAACATCTATGAAATCAAAAATGGTCAAATAGTCAGATTCGAGGACGATCCGAGATATGTTGCGGAAAAGACCGAAAAATTTATGGTTGAAAACGGTATAGCGGACACTTGCCTTTTGGGGCCTGAATTTGAATTTTTCGTGCTCGACCATGCATCCTTCAAGACTACCAATGCACACATGGAGGTAAGGCTCGACTCTGCCCAGGCTGAGTGGAACATGGGAAATTGCCAAGGAAAAAATTTGGCGGTTTCGGTACCAGCGCACGGCGGATACCATTTGGATTCGCCGTATGACAGCAGCTACGAATTCAGAAACGAGGCATGCCTTCAAGCCGAGGAAATAGGGATTCCCATAAAGTACCACCACTCCGAAAACGGCGGACCGGGACAGGTTGAGATTGAAGTCAACTTTGCAGGCATAAGGGAAGTCGGGGACAGTTCGCTTAAACTGAAGAATCTGCTCAACAATTGCGGGCTGGAATTCGGAAAGACGGTCACATTCATGCCCAAGCCTTTCGTTGACGAATGCGGAAGCTCCATGCATGTCCACATAATGCTGGGCAAGGACGGAGAGAACCTAATGTACGACAAGGAAGGATACTCGGGCTTGTCGAAGCTTGCGCACCACGCAATTGCGGGCATACTGACCCATATAGATGCTATTACAGCCATAGCCAATCCGTCGACCAATTCATACAAGCGACTTGTTCCGGGTTACGAGGCTCCAATTAGCGTCTGCTTCGGAACATCCAACAGGAGCGCATCCATAAGAATTCCGGGTTATGCGATTAGCCCCGACGAGAAGCGTTTCGAGCTGAGGTCGCCCGATGCGACGAGCAACACATATCTTGCCTATTCGGCAATAATGATGGCCGCCTTCGACGGAATAGTAAACGAGATCGACAGTTCGTCTTTCGGGCCCTATGACATAAATCTTTACAACTTGCCTGAAGAGGAGCAAAAAAAGATCAAGTCGCTTCCAACGTGCGCTCTCGACGCGGCGGACGCGCTTGAAAAAGACAACGAATTCCTGAAAAGGAGCGGCGTATTCACTGACAACATAATCAGGAATCATGTTGCCAAGATGAGGAGTGATTACTTCGTGGTGAACAGGATGCCGCATCCTATAGAGTTCGAGATGTATTTCAACGCATAAAAAAAGCCCCCCTTTGTAAAATTCAACATAAAAATAAACCCCCTTGGATTCCCCGCAATTTCTGCGGAAGCCGGGGGGTTTGTTTGAGTTTCCCGGATATGCCTGAAGGTCAAGCTTCCATTTTTCTCGAGAAAAGAATTCCTGATATGCAAAGCGCTATCACAAGCCCGAAAATCATCCTGTAGTCGTTCAAAACGTCAAGAAGCGCGCCTGATGCGAGAACGCCGGTTATCGCGCCTATGCCATAGGCTGTGAAAACGACTCCGTAATTCTGGCTGTAGTGCCTGGGGCCGAAAAGGGAAATTGTTGCGCCGGGAGCTATTGCCAGCCATCCGCCCAGATTGAGCCAGAATATTGAAAATGAAACTGCGAAGGCGAGGGCGCTTCCGTTGCCCGAAAACAGCATTAGAACCGCAGCCAGTATTATAAGCGCGTAGGAATAGTTCATGGCCCTTGCTGCGGTTGTCCGGTCTGTGAGCCATCCGAAAAGAGGCCGCCCCACTCCGTTGAATATTGCGAAAAGAGGCAAAAGGGAGTAGACGGTTTCAGGCGGCAGTTTTGAAAAGCCTATTCCGACACTGCTGGTCATGCCGATCATCATTAGTCCAATAGTGGCGCCTATGAAAAAATTGATGTACAGGGTTTTGAATGCCTTGGAATGAATCATTTCATCAGTGTCAACGCCGGTATCATCTTTTGCGGCATGGTTTTCCCGGGCATCTCCGGCATTTCCCGATAATTTTGGATAGCTAAGAGGGAAAGAAAGAAGAGGAATAAGAATACCGAAGGAGACTCCCAAAACCATAAAGGTTTTCATTGCTCCCATCATAACAATCAGTTGCCTTGCTATCGGGGCGGTGACAAGAGGGGAAAGCCCGAAGCCGACAAGCACAAGCCCGACTGCAAGCCCCTTTTTTTGGGGGAACCATTTCGAGGTTAAAGCCAGCGGCACGCCGTATGCAATTCCCACTCCGGTTCCGCTTACGACTCCGTAGAAAAAAGTGAATATGAAGATGTTTGGGGCGAAAGCGGCCGAAATCCATCCAAGCGCTATCAGCAATCCTCCGACAGAGATGACGAGTTTTGGGCTGTACCTGTCAAGTATTTTTCCTGTCAGGAACATGAACAAGGCATAGAAAGCCAACGAAGTCATGTAAGGGAGTCCGCTTTCAGTCGAGCCTATTTGGTAGATTTCCTGAACATGAAGCCTGAAAACGCTCCATGAATAAACAGTCCCCAGGCATATCATTATCAAAAAACCCAGAAGGACATAAATATTTCTTTGTGAAGACAGGGACGTTGTATTTTTTTTAGACATCAAATTTCTACTTTGTAAGCGGCTCGTATTTTTTTGATTTTCATAATGAGTCATAAAGGTCCTAACATGTATGTTTTTAAATATTAAACAAGTCTATAAAAAAATATGGCGAAAAGCAAGGAAATTTTGCCTTTTGGTTTTGGGCTCTTTAAATCCATTTTTGATTTTGCATTGTTTTATAGACTCAGTATACCCATTCAGGCATGCAATGTAACCGAATTAAACTTTTGGGGATTCCTTGACGGGTAAATCTATATTTAATACAATAATCCAATAATGAAAAATGGTTCGGGAAGGGAATATATGAAAAATAAAAGGAATATTGGATTCGTATTTGTGGGGATACTCATGATTATCGTAGTTGGTTTCATGTTTGAAACAAGTATGCCAAGCCAGACCCGGTCGGCAAGAGAACTGTTGACAATGGAGGAGAAGGCTTGGCTTTATGAACAAGGATCTCTGATCTATTCGGCAGACGACAATGCTCCGCCGCTGCGTTTTGTTGATGAAAGCGACAAGCAGTACAAAGGTGTTGTGGTGGACTATGTGAGCCTTTTATCACTTGAGTTGGGAGTGAATATCGAAGTGCGTCCCAATCTCTGGCAGGAGGCTCTCAGGAGTCTGGCCGAAGGGGAAACCGACATGTGCGATATGTTCAAAAGCCCTGAACGTTCAGAGGTTTTTCTTTTCAGCGATCCCATATACAATCTTAGGGCTGTTCTTGTAACGAGGGACAATTCGGGTCCTATTGACGAGATGACATTCGCAACGCAGAAGGGGGACTATTTGAATGAATGGCTTTTGGAAAACTATCCGGAAATAGAAATTTTATATACGAATAATGTAGGCGAGGCAATAGACCTTCTTTTGGCGGGAGAGGTCGAAGCGGTTGCAGGCGACGAGCCGGTTGTGCTTTACCAGATAAAAGAAAAGAATGCGGAAGACAAGTTGCAGATAATGGAAAGTCCTCTGTATGAGAATGAAGTAGTTTTCTCTATTCCAAAATCAAAACCGGAGCTTTTGCCAATTTTAAACAAGGGAATTGCGGCTCTTGCGGAAACGGACCAGCTTGAGCGAATACAGCAAAAATGGTTTGGCATATCTACGCCAATAGTGCAGGAACCCGACATGAGCAGGAAAATTCGATACATTCTGGCAGGTGTGGGCATGTTGATGGTCTTGATGACTGGAATGGCATATTGGAACCATTCACTGCAAAGCGAAGTGGAAAGGCGCACAAAGGAAGTTATTAGCAGCAAGGAAAACCTGAGATTGACATTGGACGGAATGAAGCAGTTTATAGCATTGTTCAACATGAGGCTGGAGACGGCGAATATAAACGGACCCTTTTTAGAATATCTCGGATTGACCCGTTCCGAGGCGAGGGGAAAGGTCTGCAGTGAAATATTCAAGGGCTTCAAACCGATGGACATAACATCTATGATAAGGGATTGTGTTGAATCAGAAAGCGGATTGGAAAAGGAAATTTCGGTAGGCAAGGATTATTATATGCTTCAAATTTATCCCTTGAAGAATGCCGAAGGCAAACTGAAAAACATTCTTGTCGTTCTCTCCAATGTCACCAGAGAAAAAAACAATGAAAGACAATTGCTTCAAGCCGGTAAAATGGCTGCAATAGGACAGCTGGTTGCAGGCATGGGACATGAGATAAGAAATCCGCTAGGAATAATAAGGAACCACAGTTTTATGCTTAGATCCTTTAATCCAGATGAAAAAACGGAAATTTCCCTCGACTATATTGATACCGCTGTCGAAAGAGCTAACCGAATAATTGGAAATTTGCTTGAGTTTTCAAGGCTTACCGATGATTCGAAGCAAAAAATCGGATTGAAAAATCTGATTTCAGGCATATTCGATTTGGAAAGCAAGACCTTGATGAAGAAAAATATTCGCTACGAGGTTTATTGTGATGATGATTTGCAGCTTGATTCAAACAGAGAGTCACTAAAACATATTTTCATAAATCTCATATCGAATGCCGTAGATGCAATAGGAGAAAATGGATTGATAAGGGTATCCGTTGAAGAAGACGAAAACAATGTCAAAATAAGGGTTGAGGATTCTGGTGACGGGATATCCGAAGATGAAATAGAAAATATATTCAATCCATTCTATACTACAAAGGGTCCCGACAAGGGCACAGGGCTTGGCCTGTACATCGTATACAATGAGATAAAGAAACTTGGCGGGGCTGTTTTTGTTGAAAGCTCCAGCAAAGAGGGGACTGCATTTAAAATAATCATGGCAAAGGATGGAGAGGTAGAGGACAATGAATGATTCCGTTAAATTGCTTATAGTGGACGATGAAATAGAATATAGAGAAACATACCGCATGCTTTTGGAAAACAGGGGTTTCATTGTCGGGGAGGCGGGCAGCGCCGATGAAGCTTTGGACATCATGTCCAAGGAGTACTATCCGATAGTAATATCTGATGTTATAATGCCGGGGAAAGACGGCCTATATCTGCTTGACAGAATCAAGAACAAATACGGGGGAAGTGTTGAAGTAATAATTGTAACCGGATACGGAAGCATCGAAAATGCAGTAAAAGCCATCAGGGTCGGAGCTTTGGGGTATTTCATAAAAAGCGGAAATCCGAATGATCTTTTCATGGAAATAGACAAAGCAAGAAGATTGGTTCAATTCGAAAAGAAGAAGGAACTCGAAGAACGCAACAATGGGTCGGGCTTATTTTTGCATCAAGCTGAAAATCCGCGAATACGCAAGATACTTGAGGATATCCAAATACTTTCGGATTCTTCATGCAATGTTCTTATTACGGGCGAATCCGGAGTAGGAAAAGAAATTTTCGCAAAACACATACATGACAGCAGTGCAGTTGCAGACGGGATTTTTATGGCTACGAATTGCCAGGCTTTTTCGGAAAATTTGCTTGAGGCGGAATTATTCGGACATGAAAAAGGGGCTTTTACGGGAGCGGCTGCGAAACGCATAGGACGATTTGAAGAAGCCAATGGAGGAACGATGTTTCTTGATGAAATAGGGGAAATTTCACCAAGCACACAGGTGAAGCTTTTGAGGGTGTTGGACAGCAGATATATAGAAAGGATTGGATCCAACAAGAAAATACCTGTCAATTTCAGGTTGATAAGCGCAACAAACAGAAAATTGCAGGACGAAATTTCCAGGGGCGGGTTTCGTGAGGACCTTTATTACAGGATAAACACAATGACGATTGAAATCCCTCCGCTAAGAGAAAGACGTGAAGATTTGGAGGGAATGATAGGGTTTTTTGTCAGTCGTTTAAGTAGTGAAATAAAAAAAGACATAAAGGGACCGACTAGAGAGACTTTGCGTTATCTTCTTGAATATGATTATCCCGGGAACGTAAGGGAACTAAAAAACATAATAGAAAGGCTGATTGTCCTTTCGAAGGATGGATACTTGAGAATGGAACAGGTTGAAGAGCGAAAGGCAAAGGGCTGGAACACAAATGACGATGGGGCAAGCGAAATTCTTCCTTACAAGGAATCCAAGCGTCGATTTGAAAAAGAATATATATCGAAGGTTTTGTCGGCAAACCAAAACAATATAACAAAGGCGGCGCAATTCATGGGAATAAGCAGACGCCAATTGTTCAACAAGATAACAGAATACAAGCTGAAAAAATGATAAAAGAAACAATGACGACTGAAAGTTGGCATTGTTTTTGCTTTAATACCTAGGGAGACATTAAAATAAGGAGGCTGAGAAAATGAGTAAAGCGACAAAAGGGATTTGGGTTGAGATTGAGAATGTTGTTCTTGAGGTGGGACAGCGTGCTCCTCAGGTGCCGGAAGACACAAAAAATACGCCTTTAATAATGTGGACGAAAGGTCTTTTGATTGATGAAGAAGCAGAAATAGGACAAGAGGTTGAGGTGGAAACATTGTCGGGCAGGTTGGCGAGGGGCAAGATGACTGCCATAAATCCACGTTTTGAACATGATTTCGGCAAACCGGTCGACGTGCTGGTTGAGACGGGGATATCATTAAAAAAAGAAATAGGAGGTATCCGATGAGGGATTTGACGTACTGTGCGGTAATGGGTAGAAAGAATGAAATTATGAAAAAAGCGGTAGGAATCGATTACAGTGAGTTTGAATTCGGGAAAATCGGTTTCGACTATGAAAAGATGATGAGCAATGTTGCCTATGAAATGGACGACATGATAAATATTCAGAAAGAGACTAAGGTCGGAAATACGCCTCTTTTTGAATTGCACAACATAAATCGTTTGGTCAAAGCAAATTCGGCCGATGGAAAAGGCGGACGAATTTTCATTAAGGACGAAGCGGCGAATGCATCCGGTTCCTTTAAAGCAAGAAGAGCGGCCATATCGGTCTATCATGCGCAAAAAATGGGATACAAGGGAGTAATCGCTGCAACAAGCGGAAACTATGGCGCTGCGGTTGCTTCACAAGCCGCGCAGAGAGGACTTAAGTGCATAATAGTCCAAGAGGTGTTTGATTCGCAGAAGAAGGGGCAGCCTGAAATAGTAGAAAAAGCCAGAAAGTGCGAAGCGTTTGGGGCTGAGGTGATTCAACTTACCGTAGGGCCCGAATTGTTTTACACATTCCTTAAGCTTCTTGAAGAGACTGGATTCTTCAATGCTTCTCTCTATACTCCATTTGGAATTGCAGGAGTTGAAACCTTGGGTTATGAAATAGCGGAGCAGATGAATTCAATGGAAGGACGCTATCCCGACTATGTAGTCGCAACGCATGCCGGAGGAGGGAATCTTACTGGAACAGCGAGAGGGCTTATAAAGGCGGGAGCGACAGGCTGCAAAGTGTACGGCGCATCGGTTGACCTTAAAGGCCTTCACATGGCATCGGACAAGGATTTCAACAGAAAATCATTCACAACAGGCCATACAGGTTTCGGAATTCCGTTCGCTACTCAACCAGACAGAGCCGACGTTCCCAGGAATGCCGCCAGGGTACTTAGATACATGGACAGATATCTTACGGTTACTCAGGGAGAGGTTTTTTATGTCACAGAGATGCTTGCACAGATTGAGGGCATAGAAAGAGGTCCGGCTGGAAATGTTTCTCTGGCAGCAGCTATATCGTTGGCTATGGAGGTGGATGAGGGTAAAATAATTGTTGTCCAGGAAACTGAATATACAGGAGCAGGCAAACATCCGATGCCTCAACTTACATTCGCAAGAGAAAATGGAATAAAGATATACAGAGGTGAAATACGGGAAAACGTTCCTGGTAAAACAATAGTTCTTCCCCGCCAATTCGGACAGATAAAAGCAGTAGAGCTTGACTTGAAGAAAATGAAGGAAAGGTACGTAGGCAATGTTACCAAAGGCTTCAAGTATGAAGAGCTGACCGAAGATGATGTGAAATACCTTGCAGATGAGGTTCGCATAGACAGAGTTGAAATAGAAAAAATAATGAACAAATAAATATTTGGCCACGAAATAATTTTCCACCAGGAAATTTATTTCGTGGCAATTTTTTTCTTTAAACTCAAAAAATACTGTAATAATGTTGCAAAGCACGGTTTTTATACATTTAAATTTTGGCACGACAATTGCGACAACTATATTTGCACTTAAAAAACTTAGGAGGATATATACCATGAAAGACAAGAAACTCGAGTTTTACGGCGGCGAATGGATGTCCTTTATTCCATTTATTGTTTTCCTTGTACTCATCGTAATGACTACATTCGTTGCAGGTTCCATTTCCAATGGAGCTCTTTGGATTCCGGCCTTCATGGCCATGATTGTTGCTTTTTTCTTTGCAAAAGACAAGAAAATCTTCAGTGAGACAATTATAAGCGGCATGGCTAGCAGAGAGGCAATAATTCCTGTTGTTTGCTGGATTTTTGCAGGAGTATTCTCAAGAATACTCAGAGAATCAGGTCTTGCAGGCGGAATAGCCGGAATGGCCGCTAACCTTGGAATAAGCGGAACTTTGTTTGTGGTAGTTTCATTCATAGCTTCTGCTGTATTCGCAACAGCATCAGGAACCGGATTTGGAACAATTGCAGCGGGAATGGGAGTTCTTTACCCGGCAGGAGTTGCGCTTGGCGCTCATCCGGCACTTTTAGCAGGGTCAATCATATCCGGCGGAGCATTCGGAGACAATCTGGCACCTGTTTCGGATACTACAATTTGCTCAGCGACATCTCAGGGAGTCGATGTGCCTGGTGTCGTCAAGTCAAGGCTCAAATATGCATTGACCGCAGCGGCAATAACTAGAATCGGAATAATTATATTTGGAATGACTTCGAGCGGTTCGGGCAATCCGGTGGGTGTAATAGAATATGAGTCGGTGGCCCTTTGGATGCTGGTGCCTGTAGCTCTAACGATTTATGTTGCTGTCAAGTCTGGCGATATAATAATAGCGACTACTGTTGGAAGCGTTTTGGCAGGTCTCACAGCAGTTTTGACAGGAATAATGGATTTCATACAAATAGATCCGGGTTCTGAAGTCACAAAGAAAGCCTTGTTCAGGGTAGTAGGTGAAGGTCTTGACAGAACCGTGGATGGTGTAATTTATACGGGTATAAACAGCATGATACAGGTTGTGCTTTTAGCGATTCTTCTTTTCGGTTCAATCGCAATCATGAGAGCCGGACATGGAGATGTAAAGCTTCTGAAATCTCTTGGAAAGGTTGCCAAGACTGCAAAAGGAGCCGAACTTTCTATCGCGGGAATGACGGTAACTCTTTCGGCGCTGATGGGTCTGAACGCGCCTGCCATATTGGCAATCGGATCTTCATTTGCAAAGCCTCTTTCCAGAAAGCATGGAATAAGTCCTTATAGAACGGCAAACTTGCTGGATGCTATTTCATGTACATTGGTTTATTCGTTGCCATGGACTCCGGCAATCATATACACGATAAGTTTCACTAGAGACAGTGCTTATCCTTTGACTGCTACACAGGTTACACCGTTCGTGTTCTATGCGGGAGCCATGCTTGTGGTAATGATTGGCAGCATATTCCTTGGAATAGGAAGAAACGACAACATGAATGGAAGAACAATAGCCGATTTTGAAGAAAAGGAAAAGGCAATGTAGATTTTTAAAAACAATTATATATTAATGAACGGCGCATAATCATTGTTAAATCAAAATGAATTGTGTGCCGTTTTTTTTAAATAATATGTCAAAAAATTTAGAAAATAATGAAAAAATGATATAATCTTAAATAATGCATCTTTGAAGCCAAGGAGGGATTACATGGACAGCGTTAAGATCATTTCAGAAAATTGCAAAGGCTGTGGATATTGTGTGGTGGTTTGTCCCAAAAAGGTTCTGGAAATGGGGGAATCGGCCAACAGGATGGGCTATCGCTATGCCGTTGCCGCCAGACCGGACCAATGCATTGCATGCAAGCTGTGTGCGGTTATGTGTCCGGATTCGGCTATTGAAATATTTAAATAGGAGGGAAGCAAGTGAAAAAACATTTTATGAAAGGCTGCGAGGCCATTGCGGAAGCGGCTCTAAGGGCTGGATGCACATTTTTTGCGGGCTATCCCATAACGCCGCAAAATGAGATTCCCGAGTACATGTCGAAAAAAATGCCTGAGTACGGAGGAGTTTTTGTGCAAGGCGAAAGCGAAGTGGCTTCGGTAAACATGGTTTTTGGTGCGGCGGCCACAGGCGCCAGGGCAATGACATCGTCATCCGGACCTGGAATAAGCTTGAAATCGGAAGGGATTTCATACATAGCCGGATCCAAGCTTCCCGCAGTAATTGTGAGCGTCATGCGCGGAGGACCCGGTCTGGGATCCATTATGCCTGCCCAGCAGGACTATCTGCAAGCCACCAAGGCCTCGGGTCACGGAGGGTTCAGAATGATTGTATTTGCTCCGTCCACAATACAGGAAGCCGTAGACTATACCCACAAGGCGTTTGACTATGCCGACAGGGACAGAAACCCGGTGATGATTCTTGTAGACGGATGCCTGGGTGCGATGATGGAGCCGGTTGTTTTGCCGGAATACCATGATCACTGCAACAAGAAGGAGGACTGGGTTCTTGACGGTTGCCTGAACAGGGAACCGCGGACAGTGCTGTCCGTATCCCTCACGGGAGAACCCCAGGAGCAATTCAACATAGAAATGGCAAAACTTTACGAGTCTTGGGCGGAAAAAGACACGGAAGTGGAATTATATGAAATGGATGATGCGGAAATCGTTTTGGCCTCTTACGTCACCAGTGCGAGGATAGCCAAGACCGCGGTAGACATGCTGAGGGAGGAAGGAATAAAGGCGGGGCTTGTCAGGCCCATTACTTTGTATCCATTCCCGTCGGCAGCTTTTGAGAACCTTGACTACAAAAGGGTAAGGCATGTTCTTGATGTGGAGATGTCCATACCGGCGCAGATGGTTGACGACGTAAGACTCGGGGTTCTTGGGCGGGCCCAAGTCTCGACTTTCGGAAGGTCCGGAGGCGTCATAATAGGCGTTGAAGAAATCGTCCGGGAAGTAAAAAGAATTGCTGAAGAGGGGGGCTTTTAATGGATAAAATCTATGGAAGGCCGGAGTCGATAAGGAACCGTGTCAGCACATACTGTCCGGGGTGCCTGCACGGAGTGGCTAACAAGATTGTGGCAGAGGTTCTGGATGAATTGGAACTAAGAGAAAAAACCATATGCGTTTTGCCTGTGGGGTGCGGAACTCTGGGGCTGTTTTATTGGAATGTAGACATGATAAGCTCCGCCCACGGAAGGGCTCCCGCCGTGGCGACCGGCATAAAGAGATGCACTCCCGACAAATTCGTATTCTGTTACCAGGGAGACGGGGACCTTGCCGCTATAGGGCTTTCGGAAATAATGCATGCTGCCAACCGCGGAGAGAACATATCGATTATTTTTGTTAACAACAGCATTTACGGAATGACAGGCGGCCAGATGGCTCCCACAACGCTCGAGGACCAGTATTCAACGACTACCCAGAAGGGAAGAAACCCAATTACCGAAGGGTATCCCATGAAGATGTGCGAAATAATATCCGGCCTCGAGGCGCCAAGATATGTCGCCAGATTCTCAATGGATTCACCAAAGAACATAATTAAGGCAAAGGCCGGAATCTAAAAAGCCTTTGAGCTTCAGATAGAGAAGAAAGGGTTTT
>PKTO01000289.1 GCA_002869095.1 Clostridiales bacterium | reverse complement strand
CATAAGATATTTCGGGTCCCCCAAGCAGTATTTTAATGGACGGGTCGATCTTTTTGATGTTTCGCACAAGACGCCTCACCGTTTCAATATTCCATATATAGCACGAAAAACATATCAGGTCCGGTTTTTTTCCCGCCAAATCCCTGAGTATATGGTCCTCCTCCTGGTTGATTGTATATTCTTTCATTGAGATTTCGCAGCCCTTTTTCCCCTTTACCGCTGCATGAAGGGAATGTATTGCAAGGGACGAGTGTACGAATTGTGAATTCAAAGCGACTAAAAGAACTTTCATGTATTCCTCCCGTCCAATCTTATACATAGAACATTATATCACGAAACCCCATGCCTTAAATCATCGGCATGGGGCGTTTTCTATACAACTTGAAAGATTTGCATAAATTACATTTTTTCAGGAGCCTGCATGCCCAAAAGAGCCAAACCGTTTTTCAATGTCTGCTTTACGCACATCGCGAGCGCAAGCCTTGCTCTTCTGACCTTTAAGTCTTCAACGACTATTGAGTGCTCATGATAGAAGCGATTGAACAATTGAGCCAAGTCCACAACGAATCTGCTGATCACGGCAGGTTCATACTTCCTTCCGGCTTCGGATACCGTTTCCTTGAATTTGCCCAATTGCCTTATTATATCCATTGAAACCTCGTCCGTAAGAATAGAGGCATCGAAATCACCCGCTTCAAACAGGCCGCCTTTTCTCAGCAGGCTCGAACATCTCGCATGTGTGTATTGCACATAAGGACCGGTTTCCCCTTCGAAGCTCAGGGTTTTCTCCCATGAAAAAACGTAGTCCTTGATTCTGCTGTTGGACAGTTCCTGGAACATAACGGCTCCAATTCCGACTTGGCGGGCAACTTCATGCTTGTTTTCCAAATCCGGATTTTTGCCTTCGATTATTTCTTCAGTTCTTTCTACAGCCTTTTTCAGGACATCCTCAAGAAATACAACCCGGCCCTTTCTTGTCGACATTGTGCCTTCTTCCAAAGCCACCATCCCAAAGGGAACATGCACGCAATCACCGGCCCATTGGCACCCCATCAATTCAAGGATTTTGATCAGCTGCTTGAAATGGAGTATTTGCTGCGACCCCACAACGTATATGTTTTTGTAAAAATCGTATGTCTCTTTTCTGTATTTAGCGGCGGCTATGTCACGGGTGATGTAGAGTGTGGAGCCGTCGCTTTTGGTTATTATCGCAGGAGGCATGCCAAAGTCCTCCAAATTGACTATTTCTGCGCCCTGGGACATTTCGAGAAGATTCCTTTCACGCATTTGGTCGACTATTTCAGGCATTTTATCCGAGTAAAAGCTTTCTCCGGCATAAGAATCGAATTCGATGTCGAGAAGACTGTACACTCTGGAAAATTCCTTTAGGCTGACTTCACGGAACCACTGCCACATTTCCACAGCCTCGGGATCCTTGTTCTCAAGCCTTTTAAACCACTCCCTTGCCTGATCTTCCAGCTCCGGAGCCTTTTCAGCCTCTTCATGAAAGCGAATATACAGTTTGAGGAGCTCTTTTATCGGTTCCTTTTCAACATCTTCACGCACTCCCCATGAAGAGAAAGCGACAATCAATTTTCCGAATTGAGTTCCGTAGTCCCCGAGATGGTTGACTGAAACAGTATCGTACCCCAAAAATTTGTATATCCTGTTAATCGAGTTTCCAATGACCGTGGTCCTTATATGCCCTATATGGAAAGGCTTGGCAATATTGGGCGATGAAAATTCCACAACAACCTTCTTGCCGCATCCTTCGCATGAGGAGCCATACCTGTCTTTTTGCGAAATGACATCGCCCATCACATCCGAAACGTAGGTTTCTTTGTCAATCTTGAAATTGACATACCCTCCCACTGATGCGACTGATTCGAGATAGTCTTCCTCTTCAAACCTTCCGGCTATGTCCTCTGCAATCAAATTCGGAGACTTGCGAAAAATTCTTGCCAGCTTGAAGCATGGAAAAGCAAAGTCCCCCATGTTCGAATCGGCAGGCACTTCAATCATGCCTTCTATTTCTTTCGGCTCGACAGATTCAATCAATCCGCTCAAACCAGATACAATTTTGCTCTTGAAATCAATCATGCTGCACTCCCCTTTTGGTCCAATATGGCTAGGTCTGTATTTGAAGTTTTATTTATGTCTTCGACCTACTAAATTTATCATATACTCCTATTGTCTTCAAGTCTATTTGTCCTGGAAAATACCGTCTTCAAAAAATCCCAAAGGCGGTTCGAAGGAATATCCGTTGTACTCTTT
>PKTO01000071.1 GCA_002869095.1 Clostridiales bacterium | reverse complement strand
TATAGGCGCAAACTGATATCATATAATTAACTGAAAATTCAAAACTTAAGAAGGCGTGAAAAACCTTCATGAAAACGGTTTTGTAAAAGGAGGAGTAAAGTTTATGGCAAAAATGTTGATGAAGGGGAACGAGGCGGTTGCGCTCGCCGCCATAAAGGCCGGATGCGATGCTTTTTTCGGGTATCCTATAACACCGCAGAATGAAGTTCCAGAGTATCTTTCGCGTGAGCTGCCAAAGGCCGGAGGGGTGTTTGTACAGGCCGAGAGCGAGGTGGCGGCCATAAATATGGTTTACGGGGCCGCGGGAGCAGGGGCAAGGGTCATGACGTCATCGTCCTCGCCCGGCATTTCGCTCAAGCAGGAAGGGATATCGTATATAGCAGGCGCCGAGCTTCCGGCAGTCATTGTGAACATGGTTAGGGGAGGATCCGGACTTGGAAGCATACAGGCTTCGCAATGCGATTATTACCAGGCGACGCGTGGAGGCGGAAACGGAGACTACAGAACGCTTGTGTACGCTCCCGCGAATGTTCAGGAAGCGGCCGACCTTGTGATGGAGGCTTTCGATGTTGCGGACTATTACAGGAATCCCGTTCTTGTTCTTGGAGACGGCATGATAGGCCAGATGATGGAACCGGTGGAGTTTGGGGAGAGGGCAAAGCGAAAGCTTGAGGAAAAAACCTGGGCTGCATGCGGCACCAAGGGTAAAAGGGACCACAATGTGATAAACTCGCTCCGTTTGGATCCCGAAGAGCTTGAGGTCTTAAACGACAAGCTCCAGGCAAAGTACGAAATGATGGAGAAAGACGAAGTAAGGTATGAGATGTATAAAATGGAAAAACCGGAAATCGTATTCGTGGCATACGGGACAACATCAAGAATCGTAAAGAACGCAATAGACTTGTTGGCCGAGGAAGGAATTGAAGCCGGTCTCATAAGGCCCATAACACTTTATCCATTTCCAAAGAAGGCGTTTGACCAGATACCCCAAACTGCAAAAGGCATAGTCGGGGTAGAGATGAGCGAGGGTCAGATAATGGATGATATTGAGATTTCCAACAAGGGAAGGTTTCCAACCAAGTTCTATGGGAGGGCCGGAGGAGTCATACCGAAACCCAAGGAAATTGTCGATGTCGCCAAGTCCATGATTGGAGGTGGAAGATAATGGCTGTAGTATTCGAAAAGACAAAAGGGCTTACAGATGTTGAATTCCATTACTGCCCGGGCTGCACCCATGGCATAATACACAGGCTTGTTGCGGAGGTTCTTGAAGAGCTTGATGTTATAGGGGACGCAATAGGTATGGCTTCGGTGGGATGTTCGGGCCTCAATTACGACTATTTCAGCTGCGACATGCAGCAGTGCGCCCACGGACGGGCGCCTGCCGTGGCTACCGGAGCAAAACGCTATCTTCCGGATGCGGTCGTGTTCACCTACCAGGGAGACGGAGACCTTGCATCCATAGGAACCGCCGAAGCGGTGCATGTCGCCCACAGGGGCGAACTTATAACCACTATTTTCGTAAACAACGCAATATACGGGATGACCGGCGGGCAGATGGCGCCAACCACGCTGATAGGCCAGAGGGCAACCACCTGCCAGGACGGGCGAACCGTAAAACAGGCCGGAAATCCTCTGAGGATGGCTGAAATAATGGCAACGATCGAAGGCGCGGCGTTTGTTGAAAGGGTGTCGGTGGACAGTCCGGCAAATGTAAGAAAAGCGAAAAAGGCGATAAAGAAGGCATTCGACTGCCAACTGCAAGGAAAGGGATACTCTTTCGTCGAGGTTCTTTCTACATGCCCCACAAACTGGGCCATGACTCCAGTCGATGCGATTGAGTGGCTGAGGGACAACATGATACCCTACTATCCGCTCGGAAATTTCAGGGATCCCTGGAAACAGGAAAAATAAAGCAGATTAAAACGGAAAGAGGCGCCGGGTATCCGGAGCCTCTTTCCTATTTGAAGTTATGCACTGAGGAGCGACATTATCTGGTTGACAT
>PKTO01000143.1 GCA_002869095.1 Clostridiales bacterium | reverse complement strand
GCAAGGGCTCAACTGGCACTCGACAAGTTCAATGTCAGAGTCAAGAAATACATTGCCGCATGCGCCGCTGTAATGGGCGGAGTAGACGCCATTGTATTTACAGCGGGACTTGGAGAAAACTCCATAAGCGCCCGCGAAATAATTTGCAGCGGCTTTGAATTCATGGGCATGGAACTTGACAAGGAAAAGAACAATGTCCGTGGAAAAGAAACCGTTGTAAGCAAGGACTCTTCAAAAGTAAAAATTCTTGTAATCCCGACAAATGAAGAGCTTATGATTGCCAGGGACACTTTGGAATTGTTGAAATAAGTTGTGCTTGACAAACCCTTTTGCAATTTATATAATAAGGGTTGTGTCAAATAGAATAATATTGGATAAACATAAATCAATTCCATTTCTTTTAAGCAAGGAGGTGTCGTAATGGCCGTACCAAAGAGGAAAATCTCTAAAGCCAGAAGGGACAAAAGAAGAGCTTCGAATGTCAAAATGACTGCGCCTAATGTGATTGAATGTCCACAGTGCCATGAGCCTGTTCTTTCCCATAGAGTCTGCAAATCATGCGGATACTACAAGCAGAAGGAAGTTCTAAAAGTTGACTGATTGACTTATAGAAATAGTAATGGCTGATTACAGTCATTACTATTTTTTTTGAGTCATAAATAATGTTATAATGGTTTTGGAGGATTAAAATGACCTCCATGCTTTATTGCAAAATTTATAAGTTGAATCATAAATAGGTTTCTAATTGCGCCTGAGGGAGGAAACATGAAGATAGTCGTTGATGCAATGGGTGGAGACAATGCTCCAAAAGCAATAATCGAGGGTTGCGTAGAAGCCCTTAAGACAAAATCAATAGAAGCCGATATCATGCTGGTTGGAAATTGGGAACAAATAGTCGAAACCTTCATAGAACTGAATCTTTCAATACCCGAAAGCATTGAAATACACCACGCTGAAGAGCGCATAACAAACGAAGACAAGCCGGTAAAGGCAATAAGAAGAAAGAAGGATTCTTCCATGGTTGTGGCATATGAACTGCTCAACAGCGGAGAAGCCGACGCAATGCTTTCAGCTGGAAACACGGGAGCTCTGTTGGCGGGAGGAATATTTCTTACCGGACGCATAGACGGGATTTCGAGACCCGCGCTGTCCCCGGCTTATCCAACCCGTAAAGGTTTTACACTTCTACTTGACGCCGGCGCAAATGCAGACTGCAAACCGGAAAATCTGTTCGAATTCGCCATCATGGGGTCCATATACATGAACAAGGTTTTTAATGTCGAATCCCCAAAGGTGGGCCTTCTCAACATCGGCGAGGAAGCCGGAAAGGGAAACCGCCTCACAAACGAGTCATACGAATTGATGTCGAATTCCAAAGACTTCAGTTTCAGCGGAAACCTGGAAGCAAGAAATCTTCCGGAAGGGCTCTTCGATGTAGCCGTATGCGACGGTTTTACCGGAAACACAGTGCTCAAACTGACAGAAGGCGTTGCAATCAACCTTATGCGAACAATAAAAGGGCATATGACAGATACATTCTTGCACAAATTGGGAGCCTTGCTGCTTAAGGACTCTTTTGCTAAAATCAAAAAAGAGATGGATTACACCGAATACGGCGGCGCTCCCCTGTTGGGACTTAAACGCCCGGTTGTAAAAGCTCACGGAAGTTCGAACGCAAAAGCAATAAAAAACGCTCTCGTATATGCCGAAATATATGCCAAGAGCAAAGTGATAGAATCCATAGAAGAAACAGTAATCCTCAAGGGGTGACCAAAGATGGAAAAGAACATGACAGAACTAGAGGAAACTATAAATTATAATTTCAAGAATATAAACTTCCTTAAGACAGCCTTGACCCACAGCTCTTACGCAAACGAGAATAAAATATCATCTTACAATGAGAGATATGAGTTTTTAGGAGACTCGGTACTTGGAATTGTTGTAAGCGACCATCTTTTCAGAAACCATCCTGAGCTACCCGAAGGCAAACTTACAAAAGTGAGGGCAAGAATAGTCTGCGAGACAAGCCTTTCAAAGACATCAAGGGAAATCAACCTTGGAGAGTATCTCTTTTTGGGCAAGGGAGAGGAGCTTACGGGAGGCAGAAACAGAACGTCAATCCTGGCAGACGCATTGGAAGCGCTTATTGCGGCAATATATCTCGATGGCGGATTTGAGCAGGCAAGGTATTTCATATTGTGCCGGATGAAATCCATCATTGATGAAGCGGTAAACGGAAAGCTCTTCATCGATTATAAGACCCATCTGCAGGAATTGATTCAAAAAAGAAGCACAGGGCGACTGAATTACCAGATTTACAAAGAAGAAGGGCCTGACCATGCAAAAATTTTCTTTTCACGGGTAACGGTCAATGGAATGGAAATTGGAAAAGGTAAGGGCCGAAACAAAAAAGAAGCAGAACAGGAAGCCGCGCAGATGGCTCTTGCAGACCTTTTGAAAAAACAAACAAAACAACAATAATCTAGGAGTGAAAAAACGAATATGAATAAACGAAAACCAAAGAACAATCTTAAAATAATCCCTTTGGGGGGATTGAACGAAATCGGAAAAAATTTGACAGTGTTTGAATACAAGGATGAAATAGTAATAATCGATTGCGGACTTGCCTTTCCCGATGATGAAATGCTTGGAATAGACATTGTCATCCCGGATATAACTTATCTCGAAAAGAACAGGGAAAAAATAAAGGGAATAGTGCTCACCCACGGTCATGAGGACCACATAGGAGGTCTTCCTTTCTTTCTTAAGAAAATAAATGTTCCCATATACGGAACCAATTTGACGCTTGGCCTTGTAGCAAACAAGCTGAAAGAGCACAAGCTGGACAAAAAAGTGAAAACCCATGTCAGAAAAGCGGGGGACACCATCACTCTGGGCAGGTTCAAGATTGAACTTATAAGAGTGGGCCACAGCATCCCCGACGCAGTGGGCATGCTGATAGACACTCCGGTTGGAAAGATTGTCCATACGGGCGACTTCAAGATCGACTTTACGCCGATCGACGGGGACCCAATAGACCTTAACCGTTTTGCAGAGATAGGAAGTTCAGGCGTTCTGGCACTTATGGCAGACAGCACGAATGTTGAAAGACCCGGTTATACAATGACAGATAAAAAGGTTGGAAAAACCTTTGACAGGATATTCGCAAGTGCTGAAAAACGAATAATAGTAGCGTCATTCTCGTCGAATGTGCACCGTCTGCAGCAAATAGTCGACGCCGCATATCTGTGCAACAGGAAGATAGCATTTTCAGGAAGAAGCATGGTCAACATGGTCAAGGTAGCGTCAGAGCTTGGATATATAAACATTCCGGACGGAATCCACATCAACATCAACGACATAAACAGATACCCCGACAATGAAATAGTTGTCGCGACCACAGGAAGCCAGGGCGAGCCCATGTCTGCGCTTGTAAGAATGGCAAACTCCGAACACCGGCAAATGGCGCTTCAGGAAGGCGACACGGTAATAATGTCATCCTCTGCTATTCCGGGCAATGAAAAAACCATATCAAACATAATAAACCTTCTTTATGAAAAAGGAGTGGACATTATATACGAGGACCTTTTGGACGATGTGCATGTTTCCGGCCACGCATGCCAGGAAGAATTGAAATTGATTCATTCTCTTGTAAAGCCCAAGTACTTCATACCTGTGCACGGCGAATACCGCCATCTTGCAAGACATGCGCAGCTTGCGGAGGAACTTGGAATGTCAAAAAACAATATATTCATCGGCAAGAACGGAAATGTAATAGAGCTGAACAAGGATTTTGCCGAAATGAAAGAGACCGTCCCAAGCGGATATATACTCGTCGACGGGCTTGGAGTGGGCGATGTTGGAAACATTGTCCTTAAGGACAGAAAAGTGCTTTCTGAAGACGGACTCATGGTTGTAGTGGTGACTCTGTCAAAGGATGAAAACAAAATCATTTCAGGACCGGACATCATATCGCGCGGCTTTGTTTATGTGCGTGAATCCGAAGATCTTATGGACGGTGCAAAAAAGGTTATCGCTGAAGCTCTTGAAGATTGTCTCAAAAAGAACAACAGGGAATGGTCAACGCTAAAATCGGCCGTCAAGGATTCGCTTGGCAGGCATCTATACAATAAAACCAAACGAAATCCTATGATTCTCCCTGTAATAAATGAATTTTAAGGAGTGATTATATGAACGTTTACGATTCTGCGCACAATCTGTCCAAGGCAATAAAGGAATCTGAAGCTTACAAGGATTACGCGGATGCAAAAGAGAATCTTGAATCCAACAAGTCCCTTAACGAGTCCTTCCTGGATTTTAAGCGGAGGGAAACGGATTTGCGCGTTTCCATGCTGAGCGGCAAGGAACCCGATGAAAATGAAATGGAAACACTCAACAAGCTTTTCGGAGTCTTGTCGAAAGACCCCCTTTGTTCCGAATATTTTCGTGCGGAAGGCCGTTACCGCCAGCTTTTGGACGACTTGTCCAAAATACTCGCAGAAGCGATGCAAATTTGAATAATAATGAACGCCCGATTGTCATTCGACGGTCGGGCTTTTACATTCCTTGCAATACAAACATAGCAATTATATAATGATGTTTAGTAAATAAATTGGAGGAAGCAAATGAAAAAACTCTTGTTTGCACTGTGCTTGCTAGTTTTGATATCGGCATTGTCTGCAGCATACACCCTTTACAAGCCATACGACACCGACAATCCCAAGGAAATATCTTTTGAAATACCAAGCGGAAGCACCACAAAAGATATAGCACAAATACTCAAGGATTCACAGCTTGTTCGAAGCGGCAACCTTTTTATGTTTCTTGTAAAAAGAAGCGGAAATGAAAACAATATAAAGGCAGGGCGCTACACTCTTAGTCAGGACATGGATTATGACAAAATAATCTCCGAACTGGTCCGCGGAAGCTCTTTTGTGGAATTTTCCCGTGTGACAATACCTGAGGGATATGAACTCCGTCAAATAACCGAGCTTCTTGTTTCAAAAGGGCTTGCAGAAAAAGAAGAATTTGAAAAGGCGCTCGATCCGTCCCTATACGACTACTCTTTTCTTGAAACCGTCGATTCCGATACATTGGAAGGATATCTGTTCCCCGACACTTATGACATACCGTATTCATACGGTCCTCAAAAAATAGTCGAAATCTTTTTGGACCGCTTCGATGAAATATTCAATGAAACGTATAGGCAAAGGCTTTCCGAAACCGGTTTTTCAATGAACGAACTTGTCACAATGGCTTCAATCATAGAAAGGGAAACCAAATACCCGCCCGAAAGAAAAACGGTTTCAGGAGTTTTTCATAATCGTTTGGACAGAAACATGCGTTTGGAATCGTGCGCGACGGTCCAATATGCGCTTGGTGAGAGAAAAGAATCGCTGACCTATGAAGACACGTCGATTTCATCTCCATACAACACATATAGGATGAAAGGGCTTCCGCCCGGTCCCATAGCATCTCCGGGAGAGGAATCGCTTCTTGCAGCTCTTTATCCCGAGAGCAATGAATACCTGTTTTTCTATGCCATACCCGGAGATGAAAAGGGGCGCCATGTTTTTTCAAAAACTTACGAGGAACATCTGAAAGCACAATTAAAATACAAGGACTGATATATATGAACAACAACATACACGATGAAAATCTCGTGAATCTCATAACGGGACACCTGTGTGACAAGCCCGAAATAGAAAAGATGCGAAAAATGGCCGTCGAAAGAAACATACCTGTGATACAGAGGGAAAGCGCCGACATAATACGGCTTCTCATTCGTATAGCGCATATAGAATCGATACTTGAGATTGGAACGGCTATCGGATACTCTGCCTCCCTTTTTTACGGGGAAATGGAAAACGGACGAATAACAACTATTGAAAAAAGACCGGATAGCGCGATTGAAGCGGCAGAAAACTTCAAGAGGCTAGGTTACAGAAACATTCGAATACTCGAAGGCGATGCTATTGATGTCATTTCGGGAATTGATGAAAAATTCGACATGATTTTCATAGATGCCGGCAAAAGTCATTACAGGGAGTACTTCGACAAGGCTTTCCCGCTTCTCAACAATGGAGGAATAATAGTTTCTGACAATATACTGATGAACGGACTCACTCTAAACTACGACATGAATGTGCGAAAAAACCGCACAATGGTCCGCGCGATGAGGGGATACATCAAATTCCTGTGCAGCCACCCGTCTTTGAAGACCACGCTGATGCCTGTGGGCGACGGCCTTGCCGTTTCACATTATCAAAAGGAGACAAGAAATGAATAAAGTTGAATTGCTCGCTCCCGCGGGAGACCTGGAAAAATTGAAATATGCCATCGCATATGGAGCCGACGCCGTTTACATAGGCGGTCAGACATTCGGCCTCAGGGCGGCAGCCAAAAACTTTTCGCTTGATGAAATGGAAGAGGGCATAGTGTTCGCTCACGAAAGAGGCTGCAAGGTATATGCAACCCTCAATATAATACCTCACAACGAAGATCTGAAAGAACTGCCCGAATACCTGTCAAGACTCGAGAAAATGAACATCGATTCGTTGATAGTATCCGATCCCGGCACAATTGCCTACATCAGAAATAAACATCCTCAAATGGAAATACATTTAAGCACACAGGCAAATACCACCAATTACCTCAGCGCAAGTTTCTGGCACGACCAGGGAATCCCGAGGATAGTCCTTGCCCGCGAGCTGTCATTCCCCGAAATAAAGGAAACCATTGAAAACAGTCCGCCAACCCTTGAATTCGAAATGTTCGTACACGGGGCAATGTGCATATCCTACTCGGGAAGATGCCTCCTCAGCAATTATCTGGCAAATAGGGATGCCAACAGGGGGGCATGCGCCCATCCCTGCAGATGGCAATACCATCTGGTCGAGGAAAAACGGCAAGGAGAGTATTTCCCGGTTTCAGAAGATAATAAAGGAACTTACTTTTTCATTTCAAAGGACCTATGCCTCATAGGCGACTTGAAGGAAATAATTGAATCCGGAGTGGGAAGCCTTAAGATCGAGGGAAGGATGAAGAGCCTTTACTATGTCGCCAACGTTGTGCGCGTCTACAGGGATGCAATAGACGCTTACTACGCCGACACGGAAAAATATTCATACAATCCCAAATGGCTTGACGAGCTTAAGAAGTCAAGCCACCGACAATATGAAAGAGGTTTTTATGACGGAAGGCCTGACGGAAATGCACAAATTTACGACACCGCGGCATATGAACGCCCATACGACTTCATTGGAGCCGTAAAAACGTATGATGAAAACACAAAACTCGCCGAAATAGAACAGCGGAACAAATTTGTAAAAGGGGATGAGATAGAAGTAATGCAGCCGGGTTTCAAGTCGTTCACACAAAAAGTTTCGACACTTTTTGATTCTGAAATGAATCCCGTTTCCGAAGCCCCCCATCCAAAGCAAAAATTATTTTTGCTTATGGACCAGCCTGTAAAAGCATTCGACATACTGCGTAAAAAAAGGGAGGAAAATTGAAATGAAAAGAGCTGTCGTGGTAGGCATAACAGGCGGCACCGGTTCGGGCAAAAGCACCGTTGCAAAAGAAATATTCAAATCCCTTCCAGAAAAAAATATTCTCATAATACAGCAGGACGCGTACTACAAGAAGCAAAGCCATCTTTCAATGGAAAAAAGGATAAATACCAATTACGACCACCCCTTGGCATTCGACACGGAACTTCTTATAGACCATTTGAACAAACTCATATCCTTTCAGCCCATTGAAAAACCCATTTACGATTTTTCCATTCACGACAGGAAAAAAGAAACCGTGAGGGTAGAGCCAAGGGAGATAATAATACTCGAAGGCATAATGCTGCTTGAGGATTCACGCCTAAGGGACCTACTGGACATAAAGATTTTCGTCGATACGGATCCCGATGTCAGAATTCTAAGAAGAATAAAAAGGGATATAAGGGACAGGGGTCGAACTTTAGAGTCAGTGGTAAATCAGTACCTTTCAACAGTAAAGCCGGCTCACAATCAATTCATTGAACCGACAAAGAAATACGCCGACATAATTATTCCCGAGGGAGGGTACAACAAGGTAGCAATCGACATAATGGCCGCAAAAGTGCGTTCTGTTGTAACAAATGCTGAAAATAGATACATTAATTACTAAAATTTTGAATTTATATCTAAATTATGGCATAATCTATCTATGCCATATCGAATCGGAGGATTTGCTATGATAAGGAAAAATGTCCGTTTGGGAGATTTGCTTCTGCAAATCGGAAAAATAACCGAGGAACAATTGGCTGAAGCCATTGAAATACAAAAAGCAAGCAAAAAAAGAATTGGGGAAATCCTTATCGATTCGGGATACATAAAAGGCAAGGAAATGAACGAAGTTCTAGAATACCAGCTAGGTATTCCGCACATTGATCTTGAAAGGCATTACATAGAGCCTGAAATCCCCCATATGCTCGACGAGGCTTTCGCAAGGGAAAACATACTCATTCCTGTAAAAATTGATGATGATGAAATGACGGTAGCCATGAACGACCCTTTCAACATCATCGCAATCAACGACATGCAAAAGATGACTTCTCTTAAAGTAAAACCCGTGATAAGCACACGTCAGGACATCATGAACGCAATCGGGAAACACTACGGCGAAAAGGACGTTGAAAAGGCAGTCGAGGAATTCAAGCGCGAATACGAAATCAACCAGGAGGATGTCGACAGCAACCTCTTGAATGAAATAAACAACGCTCCCATAGTGAGGCTTGTAAATTCAATAATACTCCAGGCCGTTCAGCAAAAGGCAAGCGACATACACATTGAACCCGGAGAAGGCATCCTAAGGATAAGGTACCGCGTCGACGGAGACCTCCGCGAGGTAATGAAGCCTTCAAAGCAAACACACGGAGCGATAGTTGCGCGCATAAAGATAATGGCGAACATGAACATCGCCGAGAGAAGAATCCCGCAGGACGGAAGAATAGAATTCAAGCTTGACCGCTTGGAATACGACTTGCGTATTTCGTCGACTCCTACAATTTACGGCGAAAAGATAGTAATAAGGATACTCGACAGGACGAATTTTCTCAAGGACAAGACCGAATTGGGATTCACTGAAAGCAACATGAAGCTTTTTGAAAAAATAATCCGTTCCAACAACGGCATAATACTTTTGACAGGACCTACGGGAAGCGGAAAAAGTACAACCCTATACACTATGCTGGCTGAAATCAACGACATAAAAAGAAACATACTCACAATCGAGGACCCTGTGGAATACAAGGTGAGCGGAATAAATCAGATGCAGGTAAACACAAAAGCAGGCCTTTCGTTCGCAACAGGACTGCGTTCAATGCTCAGGCAAGACCCGGACATAATAATGGTCGGTGAAATACGCGACTCGGAGACCGCAGAAATAGCAATCAGGGCTGCAATAACAGGACACCTGGTGCTTTCAACGCTTCATACAAACAGCGCAGCAGCTACAATAGACAGGCTCGTTGACATGGGCATAGCTCCATACCTGGTGTCATCTTCCCTTTCAGGCATAATAGCGCAGCGCCTGGTCAAGGTGATTTGCCCCATGTGCAAGGAGGAATACTCTCCCGACGAAACAGAGCTCGACATTTTGGGGTTGCCCAAGGACAAGGAAACCAAGCTGTACCGCGGAAAGGGATGTTCCTATTGTTCCGAAACGGGGTACAGGGGAAGAACCGCTATACACGAAATACTTATTCTCGACAGAAAGATACGGAACATGGTAAATAAATCCTCCGGAACAGACGAGATAAAAGACTACGCTCTTGCTTCCGGAATGACTACGCTAAAGGACAACGCGCTTGAACTCGTAGTCTCAGGCACAACAACTGTTGACGAGTACACAAAAGTTGCTTATTCAATCGGAGGCTGATCAAATGATTGATTTAGAAAGACTGTTCACAGAGGCATATGAAAGAAACGCATCCGACATACATATAACAGTAGGAGTTCCGCCCATATTCAGAGTAGACGGAGAGCTTGTCCATGTAGATTCTTTCGATGTGCTTGCACCGGACAACACCAGAGAAATTGCAATGCACCTTATGGGCGAATACGAAAAAGGCGTTTTGGATGAAGTCGGGGAAGTGGATTTTTCATACTCGCTTCTAAAGAAATGGCGTTTCCGCGTAAACGCATACAGGCAAAGAGGAAGCATTTCGATTGCAATAAGGCCCATTCCTTTTGAAACACCGAGTCTCGACAGCCTTATGCTGCCCGAGGTCCTTAAGGAAATGGCGCTCAGGGACAGGGGACTTTTTCTTGTGACTGGGCCTACCGGTTCGGGAAAATCATCCACTCTTGCATCAATGGTAAACCATATAAACAACCACAAGACGGCCCATATAATAACCCTGGAAGATCCCATCGAGTTTCTACACAAGCACAGCAACAGCATAATCGACCAAAGGGAAATAGGAAGCGACAGCAGTTCCTTCGCGGGCGCTCTCAGGGGCGCGCTCAGGCAGGATCCGGACATAATACTCGTTGGAGAGATGAGGGATCTTGAAACCATACAGATTGCCATAACAGCGGCCGAAACAGGACACCTTGTGCTTTCGAGCCTTCACACGAATGGAGCGGCAACTACAGTGGAGCGGATAATCGACGTTTTCCCGCCTTCCCAGCAGCAGCAAATAAAAGTACAGCTTTCAAACGTTCTCAATGGGGTAATGTCCCAGCAACTTCTGAGGCGGTCGGACAACCACGGAAGAGTGGCGGCATGCGAAATAATGATAGGAAACAAGGCTGTCCACAACAACATAAGGGAAGGCAAGACCCACCAGATAATGAGCAGCATACAGACAGGAAGCGGCGACGGCATGATAAGCATGGACAACTACATTGTTAATCTTTACAGGAAAAAACTCATTTCATATGATGAAGCATTGGCTCACTGCATAGACAAGAGGGCTTTGAACATATACATATAAGGAGGTCCCCATGCCAAACTATACATACACCGGAAAAACATTGTCAGGAGAAGCCGCAAAAGGAACAATCACTGCAACTTCCACCGACAACGCATTGAATCTGCTCAGGAAAAAGAACATATATCCAATCAAGATCTCGCCCGAAAAAAAGAGTTCAATGAATCTGGACTCCATATTTTCTCCGAAAGTCAAATCAAAGGACCTTTCGCTCTTCTGCAGGCAATTCTTCGCCATGCTCGATGCGGGAATTCCTCTTGTAGAATCAATCGACCTCCTAAAGAGGCAAACCGGCAACAAACGGCTCAAGGAGGCAATTGAAAATATATTCGAGGATGTTCAAAAGGGAAGCCTTCTTTCACATTCAATGAAAAAACAGCCTGACGTATTCCCCGAGATACTCGTATACATGGTCGAGACTGGGGAGATATCAGGCCAGCTGGATGTTGTGATGGGAAGGATGGCGGATCATTTCGACAAGGAGACAAAGCTTAAGACAAAAGTCCACAATGCAATGCTCTATCCTGTAATTGTCTGCTTTGTGGCCCTCTGCGTAATTTGGTTCCTGCTCACATATGTACTGCCAAGCTTCATTGACATGTTCTCGGGCTTCGGAGCCACGCTTCCCCTGCCCACCAGGATTCTTTTAGCTGTAAGCTCAGCATTCCGGCATTACTGGTACATTTTGTTCGGTTCGATAATAGGACTGGTTTTCCTTTTCAAAAGGTACTACTCAACTGAAGAGGGTCGCTACAAGATAGACGAATTGAAGCTTAAAATCCCCATTTTCGGAGATGTAAACAGAAAGGTTGCAACAAGCCGTTTTTCAAGGACCCTTTCAAGCCTTCTTGCAAGCGGAAT
>PKTO01000260.1 GCA_002869095.1 Clostridiales bacterium | reverse complement strand
GGCAAGGGAAGCGGCACGGAAGCATATACTATTTTTACGCCTTTTTCCCTTAGTTTCGATAAGCCTGCCAGTGCGACGGCTTCGCGTATTACGAGTCCCAGGAAACGCCTGACTCCCTTTAAATGGACATCATAGGGTATCTTCTTCCAATTTACTATGCTTTGGTCAAGCACCCTTTCGTCAATGTCCATAAGTGCGAGCAGATTTGCAAAATCTTCGCAAACAGTTTCAGCTTCTTCTTGCGGAATCTCGAAAAACTCCAAAAATCCAAGGATTCTATTCATCATCGCCCACACCGTCTAGCATTTTATTCATTTTTACATAATTGCTTATGCTTTCTATCCTTGTTGCAAGGTCATCTATTCCGTAATTCCTGTCATCCCAGAAATTGCCTTCTATATAAAAATGAGGGACGCTTGTTTTCTCCTCCACCTTTGAAACCATCATCTTTTGGTGGCCGCCCATCCATCTGTCGAAATTGAAAAATCCGAACAACATAGCATCGGGCTTGTATTTTTCGATTTTCTCACAAACCATTTCCATTTCATAGCTTGCATTGACAGCCAACGGCATTCCCAGCCATTGCTCCGCAATCACCATGAAAGGGTCATCGTAGGCTGAGGCTTCAAACTGCCTGTCGGTAAAACTCATTATCGTGCTGAAGGACAGGTCTATATCATTCTCCAAAAATAGCCTGCTTATCCAAGGAAGGCTGTAGGAAGCAAAGTAGCATCCTATTTTGGGCCTTTTAGGACCGTCCGCCTCTTCGCCTTTTTTCTCGATTTCTGAAATCAATGTGTCAAGGGCTGCCTCGTGATGCTCGAGCCCTGTATTGAAGGGTATGTGAATCGGCTGGGCTATGAGAGACATTTCGCTTCCGCTGACCAATTGCCGTGGAAGTTTGCAGTTGAGCTCATTCAGCTTGTGAATCTTCTTAAAATATCTGCCTACATCAGAAACCGCCTTCCACATGTCTTCATCGGAAACAGTAAAATCCAGTGTTTTCTCTATTTGCCTCTGTCCGTCCTTTATGGATTCGGCAACATATTCAACCCTGTCACGCTTCTCGTTGTCCCTTTCTCCAAGGTTTGTGTCATGCGGAAGCCTTGTTACAATGTAGTTCCAATTTTTATTAAGGCTGCATTTTATGAACTCGTCGGTCTTGGGAGCCTCGTCGCAGGTGTATCCCCAACTCCAAACTACATCGGGCTGAGCAAATAGTCCTTCGCTTTCGGTTCCTATCCTCGTCTTGTTGAGTGCGCAGTGCTTGCAGCCCTGGGTCATTCCAAGCGCCTCGGCCCTGTCTATATATTTGTTTTCCTTGTGGAACAAGGCCCCCATAACAGATATCAGCTGGTAGTGGGGATAGCCGACATATATTTTGTCTCCTCCGTATTTCATTGCGTAATAGTTGGTTGGAACAGAAGGCAATACGCCGTATATTATACCATATCCGTCTTTTTTATAGTCCTCGATCTTGAAAATGTCCACGACTTCCCTTATGTTTGCGCAAAGCATTTGCCTTATGCCTTTCAATTTCATGTTCCAGTTCTTTGGAATCCATTCTTTTATGGCAAAAGCGATGTCCTTCTCATCCAATTCCAGCAAGTCGGCAGCTTTTTTCCAGTCTTCAAGCATGCTCTCCGCTTCGGTATCGGAAAAACCTATAAATTCCAAAAACTTTTTATGCACATTTTTCATAATAAGTCGCCTCGCTTGTGTTTGTGACTTTAAGACCATTTATAACTATTATAAACACATTATGAATATTTTGCATCTTTTTATGAATAAGGGACCCGGCATCAGCCGAGCCCCCAAGCAATACTACATTCCCATTTCTTTTCTCATTTTAACAACCTGGCATACGCTCTCGATTCTTGTCTTGAGTGCTTCGGGACTGTAGTCCCTGTCTTCCCAGAAGTCGGAGTCCATATAGAAGGTCGGAACACCTGTTGCGTCCTGGATTATCTTGGCGCACATCTTCTGGTGGGCTCCAAGCCATCTGTCGAAGTCGAAGAATCCCATG
>PKTO01000331.1 GCA_002869095.1 Clostridiales bacterium | reverse complement strand
GTCGAACCAAAGATTTGTACCTTCTTTCGGGATTGCGTATGCAAGATCCTCGTTTTCATCCGCCGTATAAATGGCTTCGCCTGAATAGATTACCGCCAAAGAGCCTTCGTTTCCTATCATTTTATCCTTGACCTCGTCAATGACGTAGGCCTGCACGAGCGGCGCCTGTTCTTTCAAAAGCTCTACCGCCTCGTCAACTTCTGCCTTGGATGTAGTATTCAATGAATAACCGAGTTTTTTGAGTGCGACCGCGAATGCGTCCCTTACAGAGTTTTGCATTATTATCTGTCCAGAGTATTTTTCATCCCATAAGATGTCCCATGAGTCGACCGGTTCGTCAACCATTTTTGTGTTGTAAAGGATTCCTACTGTTCCCCACATATAGGGAACAGAGTACTTGTCATTTTCATCAAATGCAAGTCCCTTGAATGATTGGTCGATATACTCGATATTCGGTATGTTTTCAAAATTCAATTCAAGGAGTTCATCTTCTGCAATCAGTTTTTCAATCATGTAGTCTGAAGGAACCAAAACATCGTAATCCACAGCTCCTGACTTGTATTTAGTGTACATTATTTCGTTGGAATCAAACATCTCATAGTTTACTCTTATTCCGGTTTCCTCTGTGAATCTTGTCAATGTGTCTTCTGCTATATAATCCCCCCAGTTATACACATTCAATGTTGCTCCCGCATAGGGTTTAGCCGGATCGCTTTCCGGGGCTTTGGCGCAAGCGCTTAAAATAACCGTCGTAGCCAGAAAAACCAATAATAATTTTTTCATTTTCATCCTCCTAATATTTTTCTTTGATTTCTGTTTTTTCTCTTCTTTGGGTAATGACAAGAAGCAAAATCAATATTGCCATAAACAATATGGTTGATATGGCGTTGATTTCAGGCTTTATGCCCCTTCTGGTCATCGTATATATTGTGATTGAAAGGTTTGAGACCCCGTTTCCCGATGTGAAATAGCTGATTACAAAATCATCCAGGGACAGTGTGAAGGCCAACAGGAAACCTGTGATTATGTTCGGCGCTATCTCCGGCAGTATGACCTTCCTTACAGCCATCATCGATGTCGCCCCCAAATCAAGCGCAGCTTCATAAGTGAACTTGTCCATTGCCTTCAGCTTAGGCAAAACGCTCAATATGACAAAGGGTATATTGAATGTGATGTGGGCTATAAGCATAGTGTTAAATCCAAGCTTGAGCCCGAGTCCTATGAAGAAAAGCATGAATGCAATCCCCGTAACAATGTCTGCGTTAAGCACCGGCAGATATGTTACATTCATTATTGTTTCTTTTGTCCTGCGTCTCATGGTCTGTATGCCTATTGCCGCAGCAGTTCCTATTGCAGTCGCTATTATTGCTGAAAGCAGCGCAATTGCCAATGTATAGTATAGGGATTTCATTATCACGGGATCATTGAACATGCTTTGATACCACTTTAATGTGAACCCTCCCCATTTAGCCCTCGACTTCGAGTCATTGAAGGAAAAAACCATCAGAGTTATGATCGGCGCATATAGAAAAAGCAAAATCAATCCTAGATACAGGCGTTCAATTCCTTTTTTCACCATCGGCCGGCACCCCCTTCCAGGCTTCCTTTGTCAAGTCTGCTCATCAGTCCCATTGCCAACAGGATTGCTATCATCAGTATCAATGACATTGCCGAACCGAATCCCCAATTGTATGTCATCAAGAATTGCTGTTCTATAAGGTTTCCTATCAGGTTCACTTTTCCGCTTCCCAGCAGATTCGGTATGACAAAAGAAGTGACTGCAGGCATGAAGACCATTGTTATACCGCTCATTACCCCCGGCAAGCTCAAAGGGAAAATGACTTTTACAAGCCTCTGAAGACTGTTGGCCCCCAGATCATGAGCGGCCTCCAGTATATGCGTGTCGATTTTTATCAGTGTGTTGTAAATCGGCAAAACCATAAATGGCAGGAAGTTGTATACCATGCCGAGTATTATAGCATTCGGTGTTCCAATAATATTTATTGGAGGAAGATGAATTGCCCTGAGCAAT
>PKTO01000255.1 GCA_002869095.1 Clostridiales bacterium | reverse complement strand
TTGCAACAACCCTTTGGAAAAGGGACGGTGCATTTGTATACCCTATGTTTCTTGTGGCGTTGCTAAGGCATATTTCGACTTCTTCGGCCTGTTCCATTTCCGGCAGGTAGGCGACGTATCCTATCCTTTCCCCCGGCAGTGAAAGCGATTTGCTGTAGGAGTAGACTATTAATGTGTTTGTGTAGTAGTTAAGCATGTAGGGAACTTCCACTCCGTCATAGACTATTTCCCTGTAGGGGTCGTCGGCGACAACATATATTGTCTTTCCGTATTCCTTCGATTTTTTCTCGAGCAGGGCCGCAAGCCCCTCGATGTCCTTTTCCTTGTATACTACTCCTGTGGGGTTGTTGGGGTTGTTTATTATGACGGCCTTGGTCTTGGGCGTGATTGCTGCCTCGAGGGCCTCAAGGTCGGGCTGGAAGCTTCCCATAAGGGACGGCACCACTACCAGTTTTCCTCCGCAGTAATCCGCGTAATTCCTGTAGGGTCCAAAATATGGAGAAAAGGTTATTATCTCGTCGCCTGGATCTATTATTGTGCTGAATACTATGCTCAGCCCTCCGCCGGCTCCTACGGTCATAGCTATGTTCTTGAATGTGAGGTCCAGTCCGTGCTTCTTGTTTATGTCCTGGGCTATGGCCTCTCTGACATCTGGGTATCCTGAATTGCTCATGTATCCATGCAGGAAATTCGGGTCCTCTTCGTCGAGGATTTCCTTTATTGCAGTCTTTACCCTTTCAGGCGGCTTGACATTGGGATTTCCTATGCTGAAATCGAATACATTCTCGGCTCCGTAGATTTTTGCAAGCCTGTTTCCTTCCTCGAACATCTGCCTTATTACCGAACTGCCCTTAAGTGATTCTTGCATTTTTCGAGATATCATATTGAACTCCTCCCGCAGCTTTTAATTTTCTATTTTTATATCGAACCTTTTTCAAGCTTTCATATGTTTCTCAATATGTATGATTGGCGGCCGCCCTATCCTTTTGGGATTCTCCGGCAACCGCCACTTATCAATTTGAAATTCGGCTAAATGAAATTGTATCCAAGCTTGAAAGCCTTGGTGTTTAGCTCTTTGAATTTGCCTTTTCCTTTTTTGTCTAACATCATGTTCATGCCGTCGACGCCTTCCTGCTCAGTGAAGTCTCCGGACACTTTGGCTATGACTCCGGCCATAACGATGTTTGCGCCTTTGGCATGTCCTATTTCGAGCGCCATTTCCGAAGACGGAAGGGAAACGATTGTTATGTCGTCCCTTACACTTGTATCGCATGTCACGAGGGAGCTGTCTATAACCACGGTTCCACCCGGGGCGACAAGGCCCACAAACTTTTGGAAGGACGGGTTGTTCATTGCAAGCAATATGTCAGGCTCTTCCTGGGAAGGATTGTATATCATTCCCTCTCCGAATTTGACTGTGCAGTTGGCTGTTCCTCCGCGCATGGCGGCGCCATACTGGGGAATCCATGTGGCATTCATATCTTTCGATACGGCGATTTGAGAGATGACAAGGCCGGCAGTGAGTACGCCCTGTCCGCCCAATCCGGCAAACAATACTTCTTTCATATCTATTTGTCCTCCCTTGTCTTTAATTCACCTAAAGGATAATAATCGACCAATTCACTGTTTACCCTTTCGATTGCTTGAAGAGGCGTCATCTTCCAGTTGGTGGGACATGGAGACAGGACCTCGACGAGCGAATAGCCCTCATTGTTCAGCTGGGCTTTGAACGCATTCATTATATAGCCCTTGAGTTTGTTTACATAGGCAGGCGTTGTCGTTGCGCCTCTTGCAACATAGGCCACATCCGGGAATGAACCCGCTATCATCTCGGGGAACTTGATCGGCATCCCCGTGTTTGTGCAGTCCCTTCCCAGAGGGGAAGTTGTGGTCCTCTGGCCGGGCATTGTGGTGGCGCTCATCTGACCGCCTGTCATTCCGTAGTTGGTATTGTTGACTGTGATTACGGTTATGTTCTCGTTCCTGTAGGCGGCGCTGACGCTTTCGCCTATGCCTATGCTGTATGCGTCTCCGTCTCCCTGGTAT
>PKTO01000224.1 GCA_002869095.1 Clostridiales bacterium | reverse complement strand
GATACAAACCGGCATTTGGTGTTTGAAAATGCAAGGATAGGCGCAGGCATAGCATCTGCGTATGCCAAGCTTGAGAGAAGGTGAAGACAATATGGAAAAAGGATATGTACATTTGTATACAGGCAACGGCAAAGGAAAGACCACAGCTGCATTGGGCTTGTGCCTTCGTGCCGTATGCGCCGGAAAGAAAGTTTTTTTCGGACAGTTTATCAAAGGTATGCACTACAGCGAATTGAAAGCGGTGGAGTATCTGCCGGGGTTTGAAATGAAACAGTATGGAAACGACTGTTTCATTTACAGGGATCCGACCGACAAGGATGTCGAATTGGCAAAAGACGGATTGAAGGAATTGGGACGAATAATAAAGTCGGGCGCTTACGACATAGTTGTCATGGATGAAGTCAATATCGCCCTTTACTACAAACTTTTCGACGTTTAAGATGTCATCGAAATTTTGGACAGCCGCCCGCAGCAGACAGAAGTGGTTTTGACCGGCAGATATGCTCCCGGGAAACTTGTTGATTTTGCCGACCTTGTCACAGAAATGAAGGAAATAAAGCATTATTATCAACAAGGCGTAGAGGCCAGAACGGGTATAGAAAAATGAATGGTGTTTCAGTGCAAAACAATAAAATGTGTTTTGCTCGCCTACGATGGAATTTGAAACGCGAACAGGATGTCTTTTTGATGTTCTGTTTTTTTATACTGAAAAGCGTATGGAAATGGGTATAAGTTTGCTATAATGATATTTATAAATTTTAGTTTGGAGGAATAGAATGAAACTACACTATAAGAGCAGCAGAGGCGCCGGTGGTGAATTTACGGCTTCTCAAGCTATAATAAGGGGCATTGCTGAAGACGGGGGCCTTTTTGTGCCTAATGCCTTGCCTGAATTGAAAATGGATTTTTCGGAATTGAAAAACAAGTCTTACGGCGAAACGGCATATGAGATAATGAGTTTGTTTCTGGATGATTTTGAGGATGAAGAAATTAAAAGCTGCATTGCAGACGCCTATGACGGCAAGTTCGACACAGTGGACATAGCTCCTCTTGTAAAGCTTGACGAAAGAGTATCCGTTTTGGAGCTTTTTCACGGACCCACTCTGGCATTCAAAGACATGGCCTTGTCAATTTTGCCTAGATTGATGCAGACGGCAAAAAAGAAAAACAACATAGAAGAGGATATTGTAATACTTACGGCTACATCGGGAGACACGGGCAAAGCGGCGCTTGAAGGTTTTGCCGGCATAGATGGAATTGAAATAATTGTGTTTTTCCCGGAAGAGGGAGTAAGTCCGGTTCAAAAGCTGCAAATGGTAACACAAGAGGGCCAAAATACTCATGTGGCTGCAATAAGAGGCAATTTTGACGATGCCCAGACCGGAGTGAAAATGATTTTTGGAGACAAGGATTATGCTGAAAAGCTTAAAAACAAAGGATACCGGCTGTCGTCTGCCAATTCCATAAACATCGGCAGATTGATTCCTCAAATAGTATATTATTTCTATGCATACGGGCAATTGCTGAAGCAGGGTATTTTGCAAAACGGCGATCTTGTCGATTTTGTTGTCCCGACAGGCAACTTTGGAAACATTCTGGCAGGATACTACGCAAAAAGAATGGGACTTCCGGTTGGACATCTCGTTTGCGCTTCCAACGAGAACAAGGTGCTTTCTGATTTTTTCGAGAGCGGCAATTATGACAAAAACAGGATGCTTGCAAAAACACAATCTCCTTCGATGGACATTCTGGTATCGAGCAATCTTGAGCGTTTGCTTTACGAATTTTCGGGTAAAAATGAAGAACTTGTTTCACAATGGATGAAAGCCCTCGAAGAAAATGGCTCATATGATATTGATGCGCTTTTATCGGGCTTTAAAGAGGATTTTGAGGCGGGCTGGATAAATGATTCGGAAGGGCGCCGATGCATTTCGGATGTCTACAGCAAATATGGATATCTTATGGACACACACACAGCGGTAGCTTATGGGGTCAATGAAAGAAGGCCAACGGCGATTAAGCGCCATTCGGTTATTCTTTCGACTGCGAG
>PKTO01000310.1 GCA_002869095.1 Clostridiales bacterium | reverse complement strand
GTCATGTATTGATAGAATCCGGGATTTTCCGGCAGATATCCTATTTTGCCTGACTTTCGGGAATGCATGCTTGTCGCTTTGCCGGCTATCAGGCATTCTCCGGATTCAAATTCGGCAAGGCCTGCAAACAGATTCATTGCAGTCGATTTCCCTGCGCCGTTTTTGCCGATGAATCCGTATATTTCGCCTTTTTCGACATGCATTGACAAGTCCTTAAGCACATGGTGCGGCCCATAGCTTTTATTCAGCCCTTTTGCATAGATCATTTTGTTTCAACCCTCCCGAAAAGCAGATAGAACACAGGGCCTATGATGTTAAGGAATATTATTATCATAGCCCAAAAGGGTTTTGAAAGTGTCCGTACGTCATTTTTTACAAGCAGTCTCAGGCAGAAAGCAATAAGACCGATCTGTATTGCTATCATTGGAGCGAAAAGCTTTATCGCTTCAATGACAGTAAGGTTAGTAAACATAGTATAGCCTCCCAAATGTTATTGTTGTTGGTTTTCGGTCATATGACGGATGAAACGGCAAAAAGTTCGGTAAAAATAAAAAAAATATTGAAACATACACTGTGGGGGTATAAAGTCTATATGAGGAGGTGAATCACATGCCTATCTACGAATACAGATGCAAAGCCTGCGGCCGGACTTTCGACAAGCTGTCATCCATTTCCGAGAAAGACCAAATGAAAACCTGCCCGTATTGCGGAAAAGAGGATTCCGTGAAACTTGTTTCGGGATTTCTTTCGAAGAGCGCATCAAAGGGAGCATGCAATGCTTCATCGGGAGGCTGAGGGCTCTTTTGATTCCCGTTGGGAAAAAGTTGCAGAAAGGATTTGAATGAATGAAATCTGACAAAAATAAATTGGAAGTGACAATACCGGATTTCGAACCCAGACACATTTTCGAGTGCGGACAGTGTTTCAGGTGGAACAGGGAAGACGATGGAAGCTACACGGGTGTCGCCCATGGGAAAGTGCTGAATGTGCTCAAGGATGGGGAAAAAATCGTTTTCGACAATATAGTCGAAGGGGACTTTGAGGCTGTTTGGGAAAATTACTTCGATCTTAAGCGGGATTATTCGGAAATAGAAAAACAACTTTCGAAGCTCGATGAAACAATGGAAAATGCTGTGGCTTTCGGTCGCGGCATGAGAATACTGAATCAGGATCCGTGGGAGACACTGGTCTCCTTTATCATATCGGCTAACAATGGGGTAGCCAGAATAAAGGGCATAGTTGAAAACCTCAGTGAAAGGTATGGGCCGGAGCTGGGTGAATACAAGGGCAAGATGAGGTATGGATTTCCAGAAGCCTCAGTCATTTCATCTTTGGATGAGGAGGACATAAGGGTCTGCGGTGCCGGCTACAGGGACAAGTACATCCTTAAGGCTGCAAGGGCCGTTTCGGGAAACAGCGGATGGCTAGAGTCGGTTTGCGGGCTCGACACGGAAGACGCCAGGAGTGAACTCATAAGGCTCAACGGCGTAGGACCCAAGGTTTCGGACTGCATACTTCTTTTTTCTATGAAAAAGATGGACACCTTCCCGGTGGACGTATGGGTGAGAAGGACTATGGAATACTTTTATCTCCACAAAAAAAGCAGTCCCGAAGAAATAAGCGCTTTTGCAGAGGCTTACTTCGGTGATTTGAAGGGCTTTGCGCAGCAATACCTTTTCCACTACGCAAGGCAGAACAGCATAGGCAAATGAAAATCCCGGCAAATAATTGAATTTGCGGGAATTTTCATAATGGACCTTATTATGGCAGGGGATTCGACTGGCCTGAATACAGCCGGCCGAATGGGGTAGATATTCAAGAGGCGAAAAAGTGAGGTGTGACTGTGAAAAAAACATTCAGGATAGACGGCATGACATGTTCGGCTTGTTCGGCAGCCGTAGAAAAGGCAACCGGGAAACTGGAAGGCGTTGCGAAGTCGGAAGTCAATCTTGCCACCGGCAAGATGACAATCGAATATGATGAAAACCTTTTGGACCAGGAAACAATATTCGGGGCAGTCATGAAAGCCGGCTACAGAGCCTACGAGGACAAGGATACAAGGAAAGTCGTCATTCCTGTGGAAGGAATGACCTGAGCATCCTGCGCGGCGGCGGTTGACCGGGCGGTCAACAAGCTTTCTGGAATAGAATCCGCTGATGTCAATCTGGCGGTGGAAAAGGTCACGGTTGCATATGACGGAAATGTCGTGAGGCTTTCCGAAATTAAGGCTGCAATCAGAAAGGCAGGCTACAAACCGCTCGAAATAGAGCGGGAATCGGAAGAACATGATGCCGACAAGGAAAGGAAAGACAAAGAAATACGCATAATGAAAACAAAGCTTGCGGTATCTGTCATGTTCACACTGCCGCTTCTCTATATAGCGATGGGGCATATGCTTGGCATGCCCATTCCGGATGCGCTGAGTCCAATGACCAATCCAATGAATTTTGCAATTGCTCAACTCCTGCTTGTCATCCCTGTGATGGGAGCAGGATACAGATTCTATATTGTGGGTTTCAGGACTCTTGCAAAGGGCAGTCCGAACATGGATTCTCTGATTGCATTGGGTACCAGCGCCGCATTCTTATATGGTGTGTATGCGCTGTTGCGGATTTCTTCGGGAGATGTTTCATATGCATCGCAGCTGTACTTCGAGACTGCCGCGACAATAATAACATTGATTCTTTTTGGCAAGTTTCTTGAAACGCGTTCGAAGGGAAAGGCTTCCGAAGCAATCAAAAAATTGGCGGGCCTTCAGCCCAAGCACGCCACAGTCCTCCACGGCGACTCGGAGATTGAAATTCCGATTGGGGAGGTGGAAAGTGGGGACATTATTGTTGTAAAGCCCGGAGAAAGGATACCTGTCGATGGAATAGTCGTAAGCGGCCATTCTTCAGTCGACGAGTCTATGCTTACAGGTGAAAGCCTTCCGGTCGAGAAAAATTCAGGGGATCGGGTCATAGGCGCAAGCATAAACAAGAACGGCAGCCTGGTATTTGCGGCAGAAAAAGTGGGAAAAGACACGGTCCTGTCTCAAATAATAAAGCTGGTTGAGGAAGCTCAAGGCAGCAAGGCTCCGATTGCAAGGCTTGCGGATATCATCTCGGGATATTTCGTTCCTGCGGTGATGGCGGTGGCTGTTTTATCTGGATTGGCATGGTATGTTTCAGGAGAAGGAGCCGTGTTCTCTCTGACCATATTCATCTCCGTTCTCGTAATAGCATGTCCATGCGCACTTGGGCTTGCAACTCCTACGGCAATAATGGTTGGAACAGGCAAAGGCGCGGATTACGGTGTCCTCATCAAAAGCGGAGGCGCCCTTGAAACCGTCCACAAGATTGATGCCATAGTCTTCGACAAGACCGGAACCATAACGAAAGGAGAGCCGGAAGTGACCGACATGGCATTTTTCGGCGGCATGGATGAATCTGAAGTTCTCAGGCTTGCAGCTTCGGCTGAGAAAGTTTCCGAACATCCTCTTGGCGACGCAATAGTAAAAAAAGCCGAAGACAGGGAATTGGGACTCGCGAGGCCTGAAACATTCAACTCCTTCACTGGAAAGGGTATAGAAGCAGAAGTCGAAGGCAAAAGCATTTTGATTGGAAACGCAAAGTTTTTCAATGACAAGGGCATAAGGCTTGAAAATGAAATCGAGGAAGTTCTTGAAGCATTTTCCTCGGAGGGAAAGACTCCCGTAATATGTTCTGTAAACAGCTCGGTTGAAGGCGTTTTCGGTATTGCCGATGTAATAAAGGAAGACAGCGCAAGCGCGGTTGGCGAACTTTCCGGACTGGGCATAGATGTATACATGATAACAGGAGACAACAGGAAAACCGCTTTGGCTATAGCGGACAAGGCGGGCATAAAATCGGTGCTTGCGGAAGTGCTTCCGGGCGACAAGGCGGAGGAAATCAAAAAGCTTCAAAAACAGGGAAAGACCGTGGCTATGGTTGGTGACGGAATAAACGACGCCCCCGCCTTGGCGCAGGCCGACATAGGAATAGCAATCGGGAGCGGCACGGATGTGGCAATGGAATCGGCCGACATCGTTTTGATGCACAGCAGAATCACAGATGTGGTTACAGCCGTAAAGCTAAGCAGGAGCACGATCGGAAACATCAAACAGAATCTTTTCTGGGCATTTGCATACAATACGGCGGGCATACCGATAGCGGCAGGACTTCTCCATCTTTTCGGAGGGCCTCTTCTAAATCCGATGATAGCGGCCGCTGCAATGTCAATGAGCAGTGTTTCGGTTGTGGGGAATGCATTGCGCTTGCGAAAGTTCAAACCATAATCAGACTGACGAGAATGCCTGATTTCTGCGTTGTCATCAACAACTCTCTCGATTGCGTATTAGAAATACGCGCACTCGCGCATTTGTATCGACGCCTTGAACTAAGGCATTCTCGTCAGTCTATATAGAAAGCATACTGCTCATAGATTTTATGGTCGCCTGAACCCTAAACATTCTCATCGCTCTGATGTTGCGAAAAGGTGGTGAAGTGGAGGACCGGCTTCGGTGTTGACAAAAAGTAGAAAGCAGTTAGGAACAAGTGGAAAGAAAAAGCTTTAAAACCAGAAGAAAAGAAAGAACAGCAAGCAGAAAGCAGAAAGTAGAAAGTAGAAAGTTGAAAGAAAAAGCTTTAAAGAAAGAAACAAAAAAGTAAAAGAAAAGACAAAAGCAAAAAATACCGAAATGCATTTGGTTTTTGAACGTTTTTGTATTTGCTGCCGGCTGCCCGCTGAAATCTATCGATAGGAGGATAAAAATGAAAAAGACAATTTTTATTAAAGGGATGACATGCGGACATTGTAAAATGAGGGTTGAAAACGCATTGCGTGAAATCGACGGGGTTCTGGGTGTGATTGTAGACCTTGGCTAGGGAAAAGCCGAATTGAGAATGTCTAGGGAAGTTGGAGATTCTGAATTCCGTTTTGCAGTTGAAGACGCGGGATATGAAGTGATTTCGCTCGAATAGGGATTTCTATTTGAATCATACGTGTTGCGCCTCCGGAAAGCTTATGGTACTATATACCAAGTAGGGGTATAAACAAGGAGGTGCCGCATGATAAGCATTTTGTCTGGTATAAAAGACAGACTAAGCTTTATGCTGGCTCTTGCTTACATGGTACAGGTTCCGCTAGCGGCGGGATATATGAAACTTGTCAAGTTTGCGGATGAAAGAAAAGAAATCAAAATGTCTCTGGAGGTAGGGAATGTCTAAAAAAGCGGTAATAAATATAAAAAAATGTGATCAGTCTCCATTTTGCCCGGTAAAGAGGGTTTGTCCCGCAGGAGCTGTGACGCAAAACAAGAAAGGCTTTTTCAGGGCCGATGCGCCCAAAATTGACAAGGACAAGTGCACGGGCTGTGGAATTTGCCTGAAGGTGTGTCCAATGGGAGCGGTGAAAATCAGCTAGTTCGATTTTATATGTCCAATCTAAGAGAAGATGCTGTATAATTTAAGTATTAAAGTGCGAAAGGGGTTTTCTCGTGAAACATGTGGATGAAAGGGACATCATGTTCTCAAGATTGGGATATGAAAAAGGTTCGAAGATTTACGAGGAATATTACAGTGAGCATCCCGAAAAAAAGGGCATTGACGACATGCTCAGGTCCAGGCCGGGTTACGGTGAACCGGGAACCGTGGAGTTCGACGAGATGAAAAGTCCGATCGGAAATGCGGGATTCGAATTTTTGTCCGACATAAAGCATTTGGCTGAAAAAAAAACTGATGCGGAGCCCAGGGAAGTGGACAAGGAAAAGATGACCCAAGAGATTAAAAAAGCGATTCTCTATTTCGGCGCGGATATGGTTGGAATTACGGAAGTCAAGCCGGAACATCTTTATACCCACCGTGGCCGTCCACAGGACGTATTGGGGCAAGTTGTCGACGACAGTGCAACCCATGCAATTGTCTTTGCCGTTGAAATGGACAAGGACATGATAAATACTGCTCCGGGAGTCGAATCGGGCATAGAAGGCGTAAAGAGCTATGTAAGCGTTGCAATGATAGGTTTATGGATTTCTTACTATATACGAAGCTTCGGATATGAGGCAAGGACCCATATGGACGGAAATTATCTTGCCATGGTACAAAAGATGGCGGTCGATGCGGGTTTGGGCGAAATAGGAAAGTCCGGACTCGTGCTGACCAGAAAATTCGGCCCAAGGATCAGGCTGGGTGCAGTAACGACAAATCTGCAATTGCTGACCGATGAAAGAGACGATATAAGCGTAGGTGACGTTTGTCTGAAATGCATGCGCTGCGTCGAAAAATGCCCTTCCAAGGCTATACCTGAAGGTGGAAGGACATTGGTTGACGGAAAGATGGAATGGCCCCCTATAATTCCTGAGAAGTGCTACATGGTATGGAGCAGAATGGGTACCGATTGCAGCATTTGCATGGCGGAATGCCCTTTCAATGAAGCCTTGTTGAAAAAAACGGCATCCAATCTTTCGGGAAAAGAGAAGCAGGCGGCAAATAATTTTGAAACGAAGAATATTTAAAAAATATAATTGTCAACATAAATCAAAAACCGGTTGACAATAGACCCTCTTTTCATTTATTATGGTTTTATTAAATGAAAAGAGGGTTTGTTTATGAAATGGAGTACAAAGGATATGATTCTGGTTTCATTGTTTGCCGCCCTCACAGTGGTCGGCACATTCATAAGGATACCGATGCAGCCGGTGGCATTTACACTGCAGACTGTTTTTGTAATGTATTCGGGTTTGCTTCTGGGAGGAAGAAGGGCCCTTGCTTCGCAGGCCGTATACATAATGCTGGGCATCATGGGGGCTCCTGTATTTGCCAATGGAGCGAGCGGCCCTGGATACATTTTAAGTCCTTCGTTCGGATATTTGCTTGGATTCATGCTTGCGGCATATGTAATAGGAAGGCTTGGGGAAAAAGTCAAAGTCCTTACAAGTTTAAAGGCTGGCGGAATTCTTTTTATTGGAACATGTTTGATTTATTTGGCGGGACTTCCATATCTCTACTTGATTGTGAAATTTGTTGTCGGCAAGGACATGGGGATTGCGGGAGTTTTGGCGGCGGGCCTGACTCCGTTCATAGTTCCGGACATGATAAAGCTTGCGGTTGTAGCGGCAACTTCGTCGCACATAATGCGTCTGATGAAAAAGACGGGCCTTTTGAACAGCTGATAGAAAAACCCGAAGGGATTACCCTTCGGGTTTATATTTTTTTGTGAAAGACAAGATTTGTAACAATATTGTTCTGAAATTCCTCATACCTTACTCCTGCAAGGGTGAAGCCCTGTTTTCTCCGGAAACCCAGAGAAGCCATGTTTGGAATCGGACTTATGACTGTTTCGGAAAAAATATCGTGAATGTTTACAGCAAGCATATCGCTCATCATGCTGTCGTACAGGAGGCTTGCAATTCCCTTCCCGGCATAGTTTATGTCCACCGCCATTTTTTCCGAATATATGAAAGTCTTTATCCCGGTCCAATAGAAATCGGGCCTCCATCTAACCATTTGCCTCCAGTTGGGGCAGGTGGATTCCCATTCCTCAACGCTGTTCGCCATCAGAAAGGCTATCGGCTTTTTCTTTTCGACTGCCACATAAAAATAGTTTCCGGATGCGATTTTTTCCTTGAATTTGCCTTTATGCTTGTCTGGCGAAACAGAATAATCGTCGATGAGAAAGCCGGTGTTCATGTTTTTTCTTGCCGAACCGACTTCCTTGGCGATTTGAAAAATTCCTTCAAGATCCTTGGGCTTTGCCTTTCGAATTAAAATTTTACTGGCATCGGGTTGTGTCAGTTCCATTATAATTCCTCCTCTTTAGGCCTCATCTTCGTAACGGTCTCCCAAAAGCATTCCAAGATTGATTATGTTCCTTTCCATTTCTATTAGCTTGTTCTTGATAAGATTGAATTCGTCTTCCTTTACTTTTTTAGCCAATATGCTGCCTGTTTTCTTAAGAGTCGATTCATAGATTTCCTGCAGGTGCGCCAAATCGGACAAAAGCTCTTTGGTGTCCTCTTTGTCGGCCAAAAGCACTTCCTCTACAGTTTCGACAGGTTCGGCCGTTTCCATTCGACAGTTGAACACCTCGTTCATCTTTGGAATTATGGGTTTAACATCAAAGGTTGACTCAATAACATTTTTGAAACCTTCTCTCGAATCGTCTTCTCCATGCACAATGAATATTTTTTCCGGGAACTTCTTGAATCCCTTAAGCCAATCGAGTAGTCCGTTTTGGTCTGCGTGGCCCGAAAAACCTTCAATTGAATGAATTTCCGCATTGATTTGAATTTGTTCCCCGAAAATACGGACGTTCTTTTCTCCGTTTTTGATTATTCTTCCAAGTGTTCCTTCGGCCTGGTAGCCTACGAAAATCACGCTGCATTCCGGACGCCAGAGATTGTGCTTGAGATGGTGCTTTATTCGTCCGGCATTTGCCATTCCGCTTGCGGAAATGACTATTTTGGGAGCCACGTTTTTATTGAGAGCTATCGATTCTTCTACGGTTTTTGTGAAATGAAGATTTTTGAAGTCGAGTGGATTGTCGCCGCTCATTATGAATTCGCGGGTTTCTTCGTCGAAGACTTCTGCATTCTTGCGGAAAATTTCAGTTGCCCTTGTGGCCAAAGGACTGTCGATGTATACGGGAATCTTGTTGAACCTCTTGCCTTCTTCCTTGTTGTCGTAGTATTTGTTGAGTTCGTAGATGATCTCCTGTGTCCTGCCGACGGCGAATGAAGGTATTACAACTGTTCCGCCACGGTCTGTAGTATCCAATATTATTTTGATCAGTTTGTCTATCCTTTGTTCGGGGTGTTCGTGGAACCTGTTTCCGTAGGTGGATTCAATGAGAAGGTAATCAGCCTCATCAATGAATTCAGGGTCCCTCAGGAGGGGTTTGTTCATCATTCCAAGGTCTCCGGAGAAAACCAATTTCTTTTCATGGCTGTTTTCTTTGACCCATATTTCCACTATTGACGAACCAAGTATGTGTCCCGCGTCCTTGAATCTGACGGTGACTTCATCGTTTATCAGTATTGTCTGGTTGTAAAGTACGGGATAGAGGTATTTTACGGCAACTTCCGCGTCTGCGACCGTGTAGAGGGGCTCGACTGAAGGCAGTCCTGCCCTCGCCCTTTTTCGGTTTTCCCATTCCGTTTCCTTCTCGTGTATATATCCGCTGTCTTTCAGGAGTATGTCTGCAAGGTCCGATGTGCCGCGAGTGCAGTATATTCGCCCCTTGAAACCTTCCTTGACCAATTTGGGGATTCTGCCGCTATGGTCGATATGGGCATGGCTCAGAATCATGAAATCTATGTCTGCGGGATTGTAGGCGAAATCGGTAAAGTTCATGGCTTCGGTCTTTTTTCCGCCCTGGAATTGACCGCAGTCCAGTATGAATTTGTATTTTTCTGTAGTGATAAGATAGTTGGATCCAGTGACTGTTCCTGCGGCTCCTAGAAAGCTGATATTCAAATTCATCACTCCATTCATTTTATATTGTTTGATATACCCATTATGTTTCAAAAAACGATTGTTGGCAAGCGTGTTTGGAAAGATTCGCATTTTTGGTTTACAGACTGTCCATTATGAGTATAAATCAAATAAGAAAAAAAGGGGGGTCATATATGCATAGATTATTTGAAAAAAGAAGATCTGTAAGAGAATACAAAGCGAGAGCTGTTGATCAGAGTCTCATCAACGATTTGATTGAGACAATCAAATCGAAACCGGGCTTGGTCGAAGGCATAGATATTGAATTCGTCTTCCTGAAGGAAGGCGAAAAAATTCACGGCATGCTCGACGGACAAGTTGGATACTATGGAAAACTGATCGAAGCTCCGCATTATTTTGCCGTTTTGTCGGAAAACAAAAAAGGCTCATTGATGAATGCCGGATATATGGTGGAGCGATTCAATCTCATGGCAACGGATATGGGGCTTGGGACATGCACAATCGAAGTGCCAGAAGACACAGCCGAAATAAAAGAAACTTTGGGAATCGGAAGCGAAATGGATTTGATGGTGCTTTTGGCGCTGGGATATGCCAAAAAGGAGAGAAAAGTATCCAACATATACGACACAATGCTTAAAGGCAGTCTGTCGCCGCTAACCGAACTTGGATATCCTGAAATTGACCCTGAATACTCGAAAGAACCGGTAAGTTCAAGACTCGCGGTTGATGAAATAGTATTCATCGGGGAATGGGGAGCGAAAGTCGACATGGAAGAATTGCAGCGACGCGGAGTGGATGAAGTTTTCTACTACATGCGATTGGCTCCTTCTTGGGGAAACCGGCAACCTTGGAGATTCATACTCGACGGTACCAGAATTGCTCTTCTTATGCAAAGCGGATGCCAAGGCATAAGCGGAAAAATCGAGAAGATAGAGGCAGGCATAGCAATGCTGTATCTGGAATTGGCAATGGCTGAAAAAGGCATGTCGGGAAGTTGGAGTATCGATGGGGGAAACAACGATTATAAATTGCCGGAAGATTATTATGTCGTCGGCTATTTTGAGAGTTAGGATTTTATGACAAGCAAAAAAGCAATGAAATCCGCAAGGCTTCTGTTGATTGTCCTATGCCTGTCGGCAATCTTGCCGGGTTGCGGGTCAGGTGATTCGGACGGCTTAAGTGATGAACGCTTCCCCATCGAAGAAAACGACTGCGACAGCGGCCAATCCGGACCAAACACCGTAGAAGAAAAAACAGTCGAAGAAATAGAAGAGAGCATGGACATCACCGAAAGAGCAATCCAAAAGGCGATCACAGAGCAGCAGGTAATGGTTTCGCAGGAAGAATTCGAGCAGGCAATGAACATTGAAGAGGTTCTTGAAACCGAGCCTGATATTGCGGCCCAAGAAGAAATTGCCCAAGAGATAGTTGAAGTGGCAGTTTTTCAAGTTGAAATTCCGGATGGCTTGTCGATTGACCTCAAGTATGATGAATACCCGTCGGGATACAGCTATGCGCTGATAATGACCAACACTCTTAACGTAAGGGCGGAGCCGGTCATTGAAGACAATATAATAAACAAGGTTTACTATTTTGAAAAAGTCAATCTTGAGGCGATTGTCAAAGGCCAGTATGTCGAGAAATACGATACCGATTTGTGGTACAGGATCCTGTGGAAGGACGGAGACGACATAAGGGAAGGTTTCGTTTTTTCGGCGTTGGCGGAACCTCGGACCTATCAGTTCGACAAGATGTTTGAAAAGGTGAAATTGCTCAAGGATGAACTGGACTCCAATACAACCGCCTATATATCCAATTACAAGAACATAAACGGCAGGGCCCCTCTCTTCAATGGAAAGGTTGAGGATGAATTCGGCACTGCAAGATCCCAGTCCGCGCCAGCCTATTATGACCTGGATGACAAAAGCGGTTTCAGGTATCTTGAAGACGGAACCCTGCTTACGGTATTTGGTGAAAACGATTCCAAAACCCACTACAATGTCAGGACAATGGAGGAAGGGCTTGAATTATGGGTCCCCAAGAAATATGTTTCATTCAGGAATTCGATAGAAGAGCTGAAACAGGTTGTTGTGGTCGACCGCAAGAACCAAAACGAAGGGGTTTTTGAATTCGCTGATGGAAACTGGAGTCTGATTTCTTATATTTTTGCCACTACCGGCGAGGAAGCCGAGTACAAAATGCCCACATCGCTTGGATATTGGATGGCTATCGGGACACAGCCCAAATTCATATATCTGGACGACATAACAAAAGAAGTGGCGGGGTATGCGCCGTATACGATAAGATTCAATGCAGGCGCCTACATTCATGGCGTGCCGGTCAATTATTCGATTGTGAACGGCGCGAAAGTCGATCCAGGCATGAAGGAGTATCTTTTTACCATAGGGACTGTTCCCCGTTCACACAAGTGCGTGAGGAACTATACAAGCCATGCCAAATTCCTGTATGATTGGATAGAAATAGGCAAAGCCGCGATAATAGTAATTGAATAGGCAAATGGTGTTTTTGTAAAAGCGCTCATCTGTAAAGGATGCGCGCTTTTTAAAGATATTACGGCATTGTCATATATTTTTTGATGAAAAGGGGAGTGTTTCCCATTATAATGTGAAGTAGAACATATAAACTGAAAGAGGTGCGGGATGAAGAGAAAAAAAGAAATCATGGCGGCATTGTTCCTATTGGCGGTTTTATTTGCTTTTACAGCTTGTTCGGATAAAGGCTCTTTGGATTCCGAGACTGAAAATGCGGAAGAAGAATCAGGCAGCGAAGTCATTTCATCGGGTGTCGAGGAGGTTGGTGAAACTGCAACTGAGGAAGACATTG
>PKTO01000252.1 GCA_002869095.1 Clostridiales bacterium | reverse complement strand
TACCATATGGTAGATTTTTTTTATAGTGTCTTATCAGCAATTATTGCAAGCAAAATACCTGATTCGGCTGAAATCTCACAATCATCGGATATTGAAACATTGCTTATTCCCCTTGTATCGCCCATTTCCAGGGTTGCATTCTCAAGAGGATACTTGAAACCCCTGAGACATATGCCGCTTACAATGGGATCAAGCGGCAATAAGGAAAGCAAAGAGCCATTGCGGTTGTAAAGACTCTTTCGCCTTTTTACCAAAAATATTTCATGGTGTTCGTCTATTATTTTAGCTTCAATTGAAGACTTCAGCAATTTGCGAAGCAACAATATGTTGGCTATGCTGTGGTCGAGGCGTGAACCTGTTGCACCTGCAAGGCAAATGCTTTCGCACCCCTTTGCCAATGCGAATTCGATTGCCAATTCAATGTCCGTAAAATCTTTTTCTTTTGGGTACTTGCTTATTTCAAACTGGCAATTTTCAGGAATTTCGCCAATGGAATCAAAATCTCCAATCAGAAGATCTGGAGTCATTCCGGCATTTTTCAATCTATTGTATCCGCCGTCGGCTGCAATTATAAAATCCGGACGAAAATCTTTTGCTTTGGCAGAAAGCCATTTATCGTCTTTGATATCTCCATTTCCCACAATCAGGCATTTCATTGTTTCGAATCCATCTTGACAAAGTCATTGAAAAGATTTATGTTTTCGCAAATATTCCGTCCTTTGAATATTGCTGAACCCGCCACCAAAATATCCGCTCCGGCATTCAATACCTTGGAAGAGTTTGACGGTTTTATTCCACCGTCCACCTCAATCAGAAAATCGAGTTTGCGGTTCTTTCTCATCTGATCGGCTTTATATATTTTTTCGAGACTCTTTTCAATGAAGCTTTGGCCTCCAAATCCTGGGTTTACTGACATAATCAAAAGCAAATCAATTATTTCGGCTATTTCTTCCACCATGAAAAGCGGTGTGGAGGGATTAATCGAAACTCCTGCCTTTATTCCCATCTCCTTGATCATGGAAAGGGTTCTATGCAAATGTATGTCAGCTTCCGAATGTATAGTCAATATATCCGCTCCGGCATCGGCAAAAGCTTTTATATATTGTCCGGGATTCGATATCATCAGATGCACATCCAATTCCAAATCCGTTATTTTTCTGATAGATTGGAGGACAACCGGTCCAATTGTTATATTGGGCACAAAATGACCATCCATGACATCGACATGAAGCATTTCAATGCCATTGTTCTCCAATTCCTTTATGTCTCTTTCCAAGTTCGCAAAATTTGCGGACAGAAGCGAGGGTGACAATTTCATATTCAGTACCTCCCTGTATTTTTCAATTCATCGATTATCGATTTATAGTTGGCGTATCTTGTCGGGCTTATTCCCCCTGTGGAAACTTGGTGTTTTATTTGGCATCCGGGTTCGTTTAAATGATTGCAGTTTTTGAATTTGCACAAATTGCTGAAATTAAGGAAATCGGGGTAGAATTCTTTGACTTCTTCAAAATCAAGCTTTTCAATTTCAAGCGATGTGAAGCCGGGTGTATCCAGTACAAAACCATTTTTGCCTGTCTTCAGCAACTCGGTATGCCTTGTAGTGTGTTTTCCTCTCCTTAATTTCGAACTGATGCTCCCTGTCAACAAATCCATCTTGGGTTCAATCATATTAATTATTGACGATTTTCCGACCCCGGAGGGCCCTGCAAGTACCGTTGTCCTGTTTTCAAGCCTGTTTTTAATTTTAGCCATGTCAATATTCGTTTTTGTGCTTGAAAATATAATTTCATAGCCGGTGTTCAAGAAGTGATTGCGTACCTCAATGACAGAATTTGAATCCAAGTCGACTTTGTTGCAGCAAAGCAAAATGTCAAGATGCTCCATCTCGCAATTTAAAATCAATTTGTCCAGAAAGAGAAAATTTGGCTTTGGAAAATCAACAGAAAATACGATCATTACCTGATCCACATTTGAAACCGGCGGCCTGCTCAGCTTATTTTTTCTTTTCATGATTTTTTCTATTACGTATCCATGTTTTTCTATTGAGAATTCAATATTGTCTCC
>PKTO01000094.1 GCA_002869095.1 Clostridiales bacterium | reverse complement strand
AGCCTTGCAGGAGGGCTTTTGAGTTTTGCAGTCATGTATTCGATGCACAGATTCTTGAGGCCAAGGGTAAGCATAATAGGCATAAGCGTAATGGGAGCGGTTTCACACAACATAGGACAATTGCTCATGGCGGCTCTCATAATCCAGAACATAAAAATAATATTCTACCTTCCCCTGCTCATCGTGGCTGCGGTGGGGACCGGAATATTTGTGGGATTGGCATCAAAATATATGATTTTTGGAATGGAAAAAACCGGCGCCTTCGAGCGCCGGTAATTTTTATGCGGTGATTTGATTTGGCAATCATTCCCTTAGGCTGTCTACGCCCTTGTTTGCCAAAGCGTCGGCCTCGTTGTTCATTTCAACAACATGGAGATAGGTTTCGTATGTGAAATCGTTTCCGTTCCATGCTTTGAATTTTTCGTACCACTTGTCGACCATGTCCTTCTTGGCAGGATTCAAATGACCCTTTATGCGGTGGAAACGTATGAAGGGGTATTCTTCTATAAGGGCCAAAAGGCGTATCCACAAATCCTTGTTTTCTACGGGTTTTTTCCCGCTTGTCATCCATCCGTTCCTTTTCCAGTTCAAATACCATTTTTTAGTGAAACAGTCTATCAGGTATGCGCTGTCGGAAAAAATGTTCAACACAAGATCCTTTTCCTTCATGGCATTTAAGGCCTCTATGAGAGCGGTCATTTCCATCCGGTTGTTGGTAGTGTTTTTTTCGGCTCCGAATATTTTTTTCAAATGCGGGCCATATTCCAAAACGGCGCCCCATCCGCCGAGGTTTTCATCGTTTTGGTTTCCGGAGCAGGCCCCGTCCGTGTATATGTTTACAGTTTTCAAAAAATCACCTCAAGAACATTATAGCAGAAACTGCTTGTGACGGATTGCTATAAAAATAAAAAGACTGCCATCGACAGTCTTTTTAATAAGGAGGAGACATCAAAAACAATAATTGGTGTCTATTTTTTCGAGAATTTCATCATTGGTCAAACCCGTGATATTTACGAGAAACATTTTTCGCTCGCCTTCATCGTCGACAATACGGCATTCATTTGCATCCATCTGTTCCCATTCCATGTTGATTCCGCTGATCAGAGTGATTTCGGGTTCGATTCCGCAGGCTCCGCTTTTACATACCTTATGGCCCTTGCTGCTGAGGAAGTCGGCAATTTCGTCCATTCCGGGCTGTATGGCAATAGTGTAGCTTCTGTTCACATAAAACACCTCCATTTATGTTCCTTATACAGGATATGTTTTATATATACCAAATAACTGTTGAAATAAGCATAAAAATGCAAAACCCGATATCAATTATTTCGGATATCGGGCACATATTGGAAAACAATCAAATAATTTTCTTTAAACGAGAAAAGCTTCAATTTCCGATGGTTTGGCAACCCTTCCCGAGACCTTGACTTCCTCGTCGACAACAAGCGCGGGCGTTTTCATTACGCCGTAGGACACGATGTCCTTGTAGTCGGTTACCTTTTCGATGGTAATTTCAAGGCCCTTGTTCTTTGCCGCTACTTCGACATTGGCATAAAGCTTTTCGCAGTTTTTGCAACCGCCTCCCAAAACCTTAACAATCATAAATAAAATCCTCCCTTTAAATTCAGTAGAAAGTAGAACGTGGAAAGGGGAAAGAAAGGACACAAGCAAAAGAAAAGACAATAGATGAAAAAAGTTCAGTTCTTTTATCTTTGTTCTTTGTTTTTGTATTTTGCTTTTGTTCTTTCTGCCTTTGCTCTTACTGATATCTGTTCTTTACGCTTTTCCGTTTTTCCTTTTTACTTTCAACTTACTACTTTCTACTGTTTTTATTCCTTTCCACGTTCCACTTTCTACGTTCCACTGTACTTGACACTGCCCGCTGCAAGCTGCAGGCTGTCATTACAATATCCAATTGAACAGATACCCGACCAGCACGATGGACGTTCCTGTGATCCCGACGAATATGGCGATCAGCTTAGGTTTGATTACCTGCTTCAGCAGAATCATTTCAGGCAGCGACAGCGCAACGACGCTCATCATGAATGCCAGAGCGGTTCCAACTCCGACTCCCTTGTTT
>PKTO01000284.1 GCA_002869095.1 Clostridiales bacterium | reverse complement strand
CGGCGTAACCATTGCCTATTATTGACTGAAGCTCCCTCTCAAGTCTTGTCTCAAGTGTTTCAGGAAGCGGATTCCCGTAAAGCCTTTCCGCTTTTTCATAGCACAATTTTCTCAATTCCTCTTCCGAACCCGGAATTTCAGGCGGAAACGTCTCCAGTGGAATGGGTAATATTTCCTCAATCATGTTATTTACCTTTGCAGGATTTTCTATTACTACTTCCTTTGCCTTTTCTTGACCAAGGTATTTGAATTCTTCAAGCATTTCATTCGTTGTCTTAAGATATAGGGGGGGCTGATTACCCGAGTCTGCGAATCCCTGTCCGCTCATGAGTATTTCACGGTTTATCGCATTTTCCGGTTCTACAAAATGCACATCCCCCGTGGCAACCACCATTTTGCCGTTTGCTTCGCTAAGCTCAACAATTCTTTTGTTTATTGAAATCAAATCCTCAAAACCGGAGACAATTCTATTTTCTATTAAAAATCGATTGTTTTCTAGCGGCTGTATCTCCGTGAAATCATAGAAAGATATTATTTCTTTCAATTCGTCATCTTTTTTTTGCTCCAAAATCGCTTGGAACAATTCTCCGGCTTCGCAGGCCGTACCAACCAGAAGCCCTTTTCTTTTTTTCAAAAGCTCGCTTTTTACAATCCTCGGTTTTTTATAAAAATAATCAATGTGGGACATTGTCACAAGTTCGTATAAATTGCGCAACCCCTCTTTGTTCTTCGCATACAATGTCACATGAAAAGTTTTTGATTTCTTGAAATCAATTTTACTTCTCGCCTCTTCATTAATCCTTCCTAAGTCATCGTTCTCATACTTATCAAGCATACTGATTAATATTTCAGCCGCGGCCCTCGCATCATCTGAAGCACGGTGATGATTTTCAAGATTGATTTTCAACCTTTTGCATAATGATTTCAGGTTGTATCTTTTATATTCGGGAAATATAAGCTTTGCCATTTCAACGGTGTCTATGACGGTATTTTCTATAGACTCATTGAAAGACTCAAAAGCATTTCTCATAAATGTATAATCGAAAGAAGCATTGTGCGCGACTATTGGATGTTCTCCAAAATACGATTTTATATCATCTATGATTGAATCCAAAGAAGGAGCATTTTTCACCATTTCATTCGTTATTCCTGTCAACTCTTGTATGTTTTGAGGTATTTCAATTTGTGGATTTATCAACCAGTTAATGGAATCCACTATCTTTCCGTTTCTTATTTTTACAGCGCCGATTTCAGTTATGCGATCGTTCTTGAATGAAAGGCCTGTTGTTTCTATGTCAAATACGATAAATTCTCCATTTTTATCAATGCTTTTGTCACATTCATGGTTTGCAATAATAATTTTAATGTCATCATCAACGAGATATCCTTCCATTCCGTATATGGCTTTTATGTTGTATTTGCGGCTGCATTTATACGCTTCCGGAAAAGCTTGCACAACTCCATGGTCCGTTATAGCCAATGCCTCGTGCCCCATTTCAGATGCTCTTCTGAACAGTGATTCCGTCGAAGACACTCCGTCCATGCTGCTCATGTTTGTATGGCAATGGAGTTCTATTCTCTTCATTTCTTCATTGTCCAACCTTTTATCAGTTTCATGCATTCTTTCGAAGGAACTCGTGAACAAAATGTTTTCCCTTTCAAACTTGTCATACCGCATATATCCTTTGATCCGCACTCGATCGCCTATTTCAATTCCTTTAAATCCTTTTTCGTTCGGTTCAAGGAATTGTTTTGCCGCCAATGTATTCATATAATCTGTCAAATGGATGGTTTCGAGTGTTTTGCCGCTTTTAAGGACCTTTCTTTCCTTATGTACAACAACACCCTCAACCAAAGCCGTGCTCTCCTCATTCAGCAACGCATCGCTTATAGAGCTGACTTTTCCCTTTAATTTATATTTTTTATTCGTATTGTTTGTTCTATTGCCTTTTTCGCATGAAAAATCGCTTAGAGCTTCCTTTATCTCAATCTCCTTTTCTTCATCAGTCAAAAATGATCTCTTTTCCTCAATGCTTTTGAAGCTTAACAAAGGAGCTTTGCCGTCACAATTTTTCAATAT
>PKTO01000301.1 GCA_002869095.1 Clostridiales bacterium | reverse complement strand
TATTGAAATCTAAAATTCGTTTTGTCTTTTTTACAGTGCTTGTTTTGATTTTTCTGACGGGATGCAACTCCGACAGGATTGATGAAGCCGATATGGATTATGAGGCGGCTGAAGAAGCTGTGACTGAAAGCGGCTCCGAAAACAATGCAAATGCAATTGATTCCAAAATAGTGGAAGAAAATCAAGATGCGGAAAACCAGGAAAACGAAAAAGAGACTCAAGTTGTTCCCCTGGTGGAACTTTCCGCTTCCAGTGAAGAGCAAATCAATGAAACCGTCAACTCGGACCAATGCATAATCGATGTCGGGAATTTGATTATTTCGATACCGGAAGAATCTTTTGCGGAGCCGGTTGATTTCAAGATTTCAACAAAATCCATAACAAACCTTAATATTGATGGCATCGAAGTTGTTTCCCCATTATATGTCATTGACAATTCAAACGCCTTTTCCTCAAAAATCATCGATTTGTCCTTCGAATTCAACAATGAAGAAACACACTACCCGATGGCTTTTTATTACGATTCTCAAGCCAATGAAATCGAGATGATTCCATCCTGTGCAGAAGACGGTATCCTGAAAATACATACCAATCATTTCAGCAATATATTTATAGCCCAAATGAGTCGCGACCAGCTAGAAAAAGTAAAATCATCTGCCGACATTGCGACAGGTTTCACCCCGGGAATGGATGATTTCAGCTTTGTAAACAGAGGATCTTATGCGGTCCCCGGCGGACACTGCGAAGGGCAGTCGGTCGGTGCGCTTTGGTATTTCAAGAATATCCGCCAGAAAAATATGGACGATTCGTCAACCGCCCTATATCATCTGTTTGACAACAACGATCTCCCTTTCAGGACACCTGATATTTGGGAAGACGACAGTTGGCTTTACAGGTTTGCAAGCAGCGTGCACCTTGATGTCACGAAGGGCAGTTATATTTATGCAATGATGTATGCCGAGGATATCATGGATCCCTCCGGTATTTTAGGAAAGGGCATCGATCAAAACAATTGGGATGCTTTTTATATGAGCATGGCTCTTACCTGCCGTCCACAGCTTATTGGCATTTATTCGGGAGGATCTTCAGGCCATGCCATGATTGCCTACGGAATAAAAGGAAACAAACTTTATGTGGCGGATCCGAATTATCCCGGTCAGGAACGATATATCGAATTTGAAAACGGCCATTTCAAGCCGTATTCTTCCGGCACTGATTTCACATCAATCGACGATGGCGATTCGGTAGCATATGACGAATTCTATTATCTGGGGGAATTTTCCACAGTTGACGAGTATAAGGTCGAAAAGCGCTGGAAAGAGGTTTCCGAAGGCCTTCTCTCAAATGAATATTTCCCCCATTTTCAAATTCTCTCAAATGGACCGAATGGCGTAATAGGCCACTATGATTTCATTATTGAAGTTCCCGAGGGCATCTTTCCGGACTATACAATAAGAGTCATCGATTCTTCCGGCGCAGAGCTCGTTCTTTATGACCGGGAAACTTTGGAAGAAATAGAAAGGCCATATCACCTTCAGCCTTATCCGGACAGAAAGACCATGTATCTCCTGCCTGTGCTCGAGGAAGATGAAAACTGGATCGGTTTCATTTTTGAAGGTCAAAGGCCGCATGACCCTGTACGATGGGCCGGGTTCGAATGGGTCAAGGTCTTCAATGATACTGAACTGATGATGGTCTCTGAAAAAAATATTGTCGGCATTAATGAAACAACCGGGATTACAGCATTCATGGAATCGGGAATCGATCCTCCTGATCTATATTGGTTTATTGATGGCGAAGCTGTAGAGAATTATGGAGACAAACTCACTTTTTCAAGCGGCGAAACGGGTTTCCATAAGATTGCGGCAAAAGATTTGGATGAAATTGTTTCATCTGAAATCTCGATCGAGGTTTCCGAACAGCCTGTCGAACCGGTGGAAGAAATCACCGAAGACCAGTACGCCGACATCAAGGGAACGTATTCATGCACATTCTGGATGTCAGGATATGAAGCTGTTCCCTGGACAGATTTTCATGGCGACATCTGGTACACTGCAGAACAGCGCAGAACCATGGCGATAGAGAATGCAGAAAACAGCTATGAGGATTATTCGAAATTACTTGGGCAGACGCAAATCGACAGAGACAATTTTGGACTGAGAATTTCGGAAGACGGAATTGCAAATATTACTTTGAGTGATTTTCTTGGCTTCAATACTGCATTGTCGGAAATAAGAGATGTTTCTTTCAATGGCGGAAACGTAACATTCTCCATGGAAAAAAGGGGCATGACATTCCAAGGAATCATCCAGTTTACCGCTACCGGGGATGGAGCCGACATGTATGGAAGAATTTCACGAATCAGCCCTAATGGCAGCTCAATGTATGATCAGTATACAACTTACGAGTTTGAAGGCTCAAAGCTTTATTAAAATGAAAAAATGGGTTGTCAAAGAAATTCCATCTCAGACTGAAGAAGAACACAAATCTTTGTGTTTGATTGCTGCCCGCAAAGCACAGGCAAAATCCGTTTGGTCACCTATGTCTTAAAATTCTTGCTTCACTGGCTTTCAACTGTGGCATGTGGGTGGCAGCAGTGTGCTTGAGCCTTTTTATTCAATATCAAATCCCGCCTGAGAGGCGGGATTTGATTTCTTGTCATTCAGATTGAAAAGGTTTCTTTCATTCGTTCCATCAGACAAATGTAGCTTTCCTTTGTCTGCTTGCGCTTTCTGTAGCTGTAGTATATCCAAGCGGCGCCGAGTGCCGTGCCTGCGTAATACACCCAGTCGATCCTCATCGCGGTGCCGATCAAACATATTATTGTGAAAAGTATAGGTATGCTTACTGCCGGAAACAAACCTGGCTTTCTGTATTCATTCTCCAATTCCACTATCGAGGCAACGACGGGTTTATGGTCTGACCTTCGTTTGAAAACGACCGTCGAGTAGAATACCCCCCTGGTCAAAACGGGTACAGGCCTGCTGTCTTTTGTACGGGTGTAAGCCTTTCCGCGTCTTGTGCTATCGGTTTTTTCTTTTACCTGCCAACCGAAACATTTCATTTCGCTTATTTTATCATCGATATATTCACTTGCCAGTTTGACCCTTAAAATCTCGTATTGGTTCATAAGCCGCTCCTTTGAAAATATAGAATATATTCTATGGTATAATCAATGCAATTAAGATGCCAAGAATATAGTGTCATCTTACCACTCTGGAGAAAAAGGCACAAGACGGCATGAAATTAATGCAGGAATTCAAAATGCGAATTGCAAAAATGCCGAATGAGGCGAAATTTAAAGTGTAAACTAAGTTTACATGTCGTATAGATGGACACATTTTCATGTGTCTTTTTTTTGTTTGCCGCTCTTAAAGGTTCAAAATGCGAGAAGAATATATTTTTGGTATTGGTATGAAACTTGCTTGATATATAAGTCGACAGAACATACATAACAGGGAGGGATTTTATGAAGAAAATTGGTGTTATAGGCGCCGGAACAATGGGGTCCGGTATTACGCAGGCTTTTGCTTCAAAAGGTTTTGAAGTGGTCAATCGCGATTTGAAACCGGAATTTCTTGAAAAAGGCATGGCGGGGATAGAAAAAAGCTTGGGCCGTCTTGTAAAGAAGGAAAAAATCGACGAGGCTGAAAAGAAAGCCATATTGGGAAGAATCCATCAAACTACCGATGTGCTGGACTTGGCCGACTGCGACTTGGTTGTCGAGGCCGCTACCGAAAACATGGCGATCAAGAAAAAAATATTCGAAGAAATCGATGGAGTTGTAAAGGAAGGGGCGATACTTGCTACAAACACATCATCCCTTTCGATTACAGATGTGGCAAGCGTGACCGGAAGACCCGCAAACATAATAGGAATGCATTTTTTCAATCCTGTTCCTGTAATGAAGCTGGTTGAAGTGATAAGGGGAATGCTTACCTCAGACGAGACATGCAATACTGTTCTTGAGCTTGCCAGGGAGTTGGGCAAGACTCCAGTTGAAGTGGAAGAGGCTCCGGGGTTTGTGGTCAACAGGATACTTGTTCCCATGATCAACGAGGCCGTGGGAATCCTTGCAGACGGAGTTGCAACGGCAGAGGATATTGATGCCGCCATGAAGCTTGGAGCCAACCATCCGATAGGGCCTTTGGCGCTTGCCGACCTTATTGGAAATGATGTAAACCTTGCAATAATGGAAGTTTTATACGAAGAGTACGGCGATCCAAAATACAGGGCCCATCCTCTTCTCAGAAAAATGTGCCGCGCGAATCTTTTGGGAAGAAAAACAGGAAAGGGATTCTACGATTATACAAAATAGAAAAATGGAGGAGTCAACATGAAGGAAATAGTTATTGCAAGTGCAGTCAGAACGGCAATAGGAACTTTCGGCGGAGCGCTTAAGACAGTCACTCCCATGGACATGGGCGCCGCTGTAATAAAAGAAGCTTTGTCAAGGGCAAAAGTTGCACCCGAAAAAGTTGACGAGGTTATTTTCGGCTGCGTGCTCCAGGCTGGATATGGACAAGGAGTAGGAAGGCAGTCGGCTATAAAAGCCGGCATTCCATGCGAAGTGCCTGCATGGACCGTCAACATGATTTGCGGTTCGGGCCTCAAGACCGTATCGCTGGCAATGCAGCAGATTGCCGCAGGCGATTGCGAGATAGTTGTTGCGGGTGGAACCGAAAACATGAGCATGGCTCCATACCTGGTAAAGAACGCCAGATGGGGACAGAGAATGGGCAACGGAGAATTGTACGATCCGATGGTTATGGACGGACTTTGGGAGATATTCAACGGATACCACATGGGCGTGACTGCTGAGAACATAGTCGAGCAATGGGGACTCGACCGCCAAGGACAGGATGCTTTTGCACTCGAGAGCCAGCTCAGAGCCGAGAAGGCAATCACATCGGGAAGATTCAAGGACGAAATACTTCCCATAGAAATACCGCAAAGGAAGAAAGACCCAATCGTATTCGACACGGACGAGCATCCAAAGTTCGGAAGCACAGCGGAAAAATTGGCCAAACTCAGGCCCGCATTCAAGAAAGACGGATCTGTTACAGCAGGAAACGCATCCGGAATAAACGACGGAGCCGCTGCGCTCGTAATAATGACAAAGGAAAAGGCCGATGAGCTTGGAATAAAGCCCTTGGCAACAATAGTCTCGCATGCGTCGGCAGGGGTCGACCCCAGCATAATGGGAACCGGACCAATTCCGGCTACAAGAAAAGCGCTTGAGATTGCCGGCCTTGCAGTGGACGACATGGATCTCATAGAGGCCAACGAAGCATTTGCCGCCCAATCGCTTGCAGTTGTAAAAGATCTTGGCCTCAACACGGACATAGTCAATGTAAATGGAGGGGCGATAGCGCTTGGACATCCGATTGGGTGCTCCGGAGCAAGAATACTTGTAACGCTTCTTTATGAAATGCAGAAGCGCGAAAGCAAATACGGTTTGGCCACACTTTGCATAGGCGGAGGAATGGGCGAAGCTGTAATTGTAAAACGGTCATAGGAGGAAAAAAATGAGCATCAGTGTAATCGGAACATACCACAGCAAGTTTGGAGCTTTGGAAGAAACAATATACGACTTGATCTTGAATGCCGGACGGGGAGCGCTGAAGGACTCCGGCATTGAAGCGGATGCGATTGGCGCAGTATTCCTAGGCAACTTTTCGGCTGGGCAATTTGTAAACCAGGAGCATCTTGGAGCCATGGTCGTAGATATCGACCCGGGGCTCAGATTCAAGCCCTCCACGCGTCTCGAGAACGCATGCGCATCCGGGTCGGCGGCAATTGAGATGGCATCCTATGCATTGGAAGCTGGAGAAATCGATTACGCCCTCGTAATCGGCGCGGAGAAAATGACATCATTGGACACCCGTGGCGTCACCCATGCCCTTGCGACGGCATCCTACTGGCCGGATGAGGGAGCGAACGGGATGACTTTCCCGGGACTCTTCGCGGAATATGCAAAAGGGTATATGAAGCATTATGACTATTCATTGGAAATGATGAGAAACACATTCGCTCAAATAGCTGCCAAGAACCATACCAATGCGGTTGAAAACCCGCTGGCCCATATGCCGATGAACATAACCGCCGAAAAGATACTGGGCAAGGAAGACAGGAAGAATCCCATAATAGCGGATCCTCTAAGGCTCTTCGACTGTTCTCTTGTTTCCGACGGAGCCGCGGCTATGGTGCTTACCAAGACTGAGAATGCGTTAAAAACAATGGAAGAGGTTGTAGAAATTTCTGCCATAGGCCATACCACCGATTACCTCAGTCTCGTTTCAGGCAAACGCGCGGATTACGAACTTACCGCCGGAAAACTGGCAATTCAAAAGGCGTACGCAAAAGCCGGAATAACAGTCGACGACCTGGATTTTGCAGAAGTTCACGACTGCTTCACTATAAATGAATTGCTTGCCTATGAAGCGATGGGAATCAAAGAAGGCGGAATGGGACACCTTGCGCTCGAAGAGGGCATAGTTTTCCGTGACGGCAAGCTCCCGGTCAATCTTTCGGGCGGGCTTAAGGCCAAAGGCCATCCTGTCGGCACAACGGGTGTTTCGATGGCGGTTCTTGCAACAAGGCAGCTTCTTGGAAAAGCCGTAGGCATACAGAAAAAGGACGCTGAAACGGGATTGACGTTCAATGTCGGCGGAAGCTCGGCAAGCTGCTACGCATTGGTTTACAAACGCATAAAATAGTTTTCGGCTTTGGCGGCGGGCAAGGGGTATCCTTGTGCGGCATGTACATAATGAACGCCTATGGCTGTCGCCGAAGTTTGAAATAAACCCCCATAATAGTTGGAACATATGCAAAAATTGTCAATCCAGGATTGGCATTTTTGCTTTTTTGAAAATACGGAGGAGGCACTAAAATTGTTTGAAAATTGTGATATAATTACCCTATGTTTCTAATTGTTTGGATAGTTCAAAATTTACATAAAAAGAACCGTTGAAATTTTGGGGGTGGAGAATTTTGAATGACAGAATGATTTTCAATGCTGTGCTGGACAATACTACTGACGCAATAGTATGTGTCGACAGACATAAAAAAATTACGATTTTCAACGAAAAAGCGGTAAAACTCCTCGGGATAGAGTGGGAGGAGGCGATAGGAAAAAACCTTTCGGAAGTAATAAAGAATTGCGGAATCTGCAGGGTCATGGAGACGGGTGAAAAGGAAATAGGAGAGCTTTTCGAGGAAAACGGCAAGTTTTTCAGAGTCAACAGATATCCGGTCAAGGAAGCGGGCGAAATACTGGGAGCAGTTTCCTTTTTCAGGGATGTCACCGATTTTAAAATAATGAGCAACAAGCTCGAAGAGGATGAAATCTACATAAACATCGTAAACACCCTTCTCAACACATTCAACGAGTGGATGGTGGTAGTTGACGAGGATGCGAAGATAGTGATGATGAGCAAGGGATACAAGGAATTCATAGGTGACCTAAATCCGGAAGGCAAATACGTTTGGGACGTAATAGAAAACACTCGGATGGACATAGTTCTCAAGACCGGTGAAAAGGAATTCGGGGACATCCAGCAGATAGGCGACAACAAGATGATAGCAATGAGGATGCCTCTCAAAAAAGATGGAAAGATCTATGGGGCGATAGGTAAGGTAGTGCTAAAGGACATAAGTGAATTGGATTTTCTGAACAAAAAACTCAATGTCCTTGAAAAGGAAGTCGAGTACTATAAAAGCGAGCTGGGAAAGGAGCGGACGGCAAAATACTCTTTTGACAATATTGCCGGAATAAGCAGGAAGATAAACGATGTCAAGAGGATTGCCCAGAGGGCGACCAAAACAAATTCCAATGTCCTCATAACCGGGGAAAGCGGTACAGGAAAAGAGCTTTTCGCCCATGCAATCCACAGCGACAGCGATCGCCGTCTTGGCCCTTTTGTGAAAATCAACTGCGCCGCAATACCTGCGGAGTTGCTTGAGTCCGAACTTTTCGGATACGAGGAGGGGGCTTTCACAGGAGCCAGAAAGGGCGGCAAAAGAGGAAAATTCCTTTTGGCCGACAAGGGAACCATTTTTCTTGATGAAATAGGCGACATGCCTCTCAAAATGCAGGCAAAGCTCCTAAGGGTGATACAGGAGAAAGAAATTGAATCCGTCGGAGGCAACAAGATTCATGAGCTTGATGTGCGCGTCATTGCGGCAACAAACCGGGACATCGAAAAAATGGTGGACGAGGGAACTTTCAGAGAGGACCTCTATTACAGGCTGAACGTTGTAAGGCTAAGGCTCCCTTCTCTGAGGGAAAGAAAAGAGGACATTGAGATAATTGCAAAAAACTTGATGAAAAAGGTTGAAACCAGGCTTGGGGTTCATGTCGAGGGGATTTCGGCTGAAGCACTTAAGCATCTAGTTGCATATGACTGGCCCGGAAACGCGAGGGAACTCGAAAATATTATTGAAAGGGCCCTCAATATGCTGGAAAGCGATTTGCTCATAAGGCCCGAGCACTTCCCACAGAAACTTTTAGCCCAAAATGCAAGGACATACGCATGTCCGGATGGACAGTTGAAGGAAATTCTGGCGGACATAGAAAAGGAGATTATAAAGAAAACCCTTATTGAGCACGAAGGCAACAAAAACAAGGCGGCGAGAATTTTGGGGATAAGCAGGACTTGTCTTTATGCCAAGATAGAACGCTACCGTTTGGAGAGATATCTGCAACAATAGAGTGTAAACAATGTTTACATGTAGTCAATGTGAACGCAAAGGGCGTATTTGTATTTTTCAAAAAAATGCAGCCATTAAAGCCGAAGGCGTCAAAATCGGCTTTATGGCTGCTTTTGATTTGAAGTGTCGCGCAATATGCGTTTCTTTGAATATTGGCATAATATTTGCTTGATATATAGGTGCGACAAAAAATACATAAAGGAGGGAACAGTTTGAAATCGAAGGTCATGACAGCTGAAGCTGCCGTAGCTCTGATAAAAGATGGAGACATGGTGGCAACCGGCGGGTTCGTAGGAAACGGGCACCCGGAAGAATTGACAAAGGCACTTGAAAAAAGATTCGTGGAAGACGGATCGCCGAAAAATCTCGGTCTCGTATACGCGGCCGGACAGGGCGACGGCGCGGAGCGGGGACTCAATCATTTGGGACACGAAGGACTCATAAAAAAAGTTATCGGCGGCCATTGGGGCTTGGCTCCAAAAATGCAGAAGCTTGCGCTTGAAAACAAGATTGAGGCCTACAATCTCCCGCAGGGTGTAATATCGCATATGTTCAGGGACATTGCGGCGGGTAAAATCGGAACAATCACTCATGTAGGGCTCAAGACGTTTGTCGACCCCCGTTTGGAGGGTGGAAAGCTCAATGAGATGACAAAGGAAGATGTAGTGGAAGTGGTGGAAATCACAGGCAAGGAAAGGCTGCTGTACAAGGCTTTCCCGATTGATGTGGCCCTTATAAGGGGAACATATGCCGATGAATTCGGCAACATCACACTCGAAAAGGAAGCGGCTTTTCTTGAGAATCTTTCGATAGCTCAAGCGGTAACCAATTCGGGAGGAAAAGTAATAGTTCAGGTTCAGAAAGTCGTGGAAAATGGAAGCTTGCATCCTCATGATGTGAAGATTCCGGGAATATATGTGGATGCGGTTGTAGCAGCTGAAGCTGAAAACCATATGCAGACTTTTGCGGAGCAGTTCAATCCTGCTTACTGTGGCGATATACGCATGCCGCTTGATGGAATCAAAGCCATGAAACTCAATGAAAGAAAAATGATTGCCAGAAGGGCGGCCATGGAATTGGTGCCAAACTCCAAAGTGAACTTGGGAATAGGAGTTCCGGAGGGTGTTGCTGCTGTAGCCAATGAAGAAGGCTGCGGAGATGAAATGGTTCTTACTGTAGAGGCTGGACCTATCGGCGGAGTTCCCGCAGGAGGACTGAGCTTTGGAGCGAGCATAAATGCCCAGTGCATAATAGACCAGCCGTACCAGTTTGACTTTTATGACGGTGGAGGACTCGATGTTGCATTCCTCGGGCTTGCCCAGTGCGACTTTGGAGGAAATATCAATGTTTCCAAATTCGGACCCAAGATAGCCGGTTGCGGAGGATTCATAAACATAACACAAAATGCAAAGAAAGTCGTTTACTGTGGAACTTTCATGGCTGGCGGACTTAAGGTTAAGGCCGACAACGGAAAGCTTGTCATTGAAAATGAAGGAAGATTCAAAAAATTCATCAAAGAGGTTGAACAGGTAACCTTCAGCGGAGACTATGCCAATGAAGTTGGACAACCGGTGCTTTATGTTACGGAGAGAGCTGTATTCGAACTCAGAAAAGAGGGGCTTACACTGACTGAAATAGCCCCTGGAATAGACTTGAAAACGCAAGTTCTCGATTTGATGGATTTTGAACCGATTGTTGCGGAAGACCTGAAAGAAATGAATCCGGCAATATTCAAAGAGGGATTGATGGGGCTGGAAATATAGAAAGACTTCCAGACATAAATACGGGATATAAAAATGTAAAAACGTTGTAGGGGGAAAAAATAAAAAAGGAGAAAAACCATGTTAGGAATATTTGGAATTATCATATCTCTGGGTTTATTGATGTATCTTGCTTATAGAGGTATCACGGTTTTGATTTTGGCCCCGATTCTCGCAGGACTGGCAGCACTTATGTCCGGAGACGTTCCGCTTATGGCAAGTTATACGGAAGTTTTCATGACTGCATTTGCAGGATACGCAAAGGCATACTTTCCGCTCTTCCTCTTGGGAGCCATATTCGGCAAATTGATGGACGAGTCCGGAGCTGCAAAAGCGATTGCCCATGGAATCACCGATAAATTGGGAAAAGGAAAAGCCATCACTGCAGTCGTTCTTTCCTGCGGAATCCTTACATACGGTGGAGTTTCGCTTTTCGTTGTTGCTTTCGCTGTTTATCCGATCGCGGCAGCTCTTTTCAGAGAAGCTGAAGTTCCGAAAAGATTCATACCAGCTGCAATAGCGCTTGGATCTTTCACATTCACAATGACGGCGCTTCCCGGAACTCCGCAAATACAAAACGCAATACCGATGCCTTTCTTTGAGACTACTCCTTGGGCGGCACCGTTCCTCGGGCTCATAGGCGCGGCAGTAATGTTCGGCGGCGGCGTATTCTGGCTTCAAAGAAGATCGAAGGCGGCCATGGCAAAGGGCGAAGGCTATGGAGACCATCCCAACGAAAATATCAAGGAAATTGCTTATGATGAGCTTCCAAGCCTCATGATGGCGCTTCTTCCCATATTCTTGGTCTTGGGCCTCAACTTTGTTCTCACCAAGTTTGTTTTCGCAAACATGGAAGCGGCTTATCTGGCTGATTACGGAACATCGATTGCCAAGGTAAGAGGAATTTGGAGCATCATAATCTCACTCGTAGCAGCCGTTATTTTGACAATTCTTCTTTTCAAAAACAAAATCGGCGATGTCAAGAATTGTGTCAACCAAGGCGCATTCGGTTCGCTTCTTGCTATCGTAAACACATCTTCAGAAGTAGGTTACGGAAACGTAATCAAGACTTTGGGAGCATTCGCGCTCGTCAAGACTGCAATCCTGGCAATACCGGGGACACCGCTTATCTCGCTGGCTGTTTCAACCAGTGTCTTGGCAGGTATCACAGGCTCGGCATCAGGCGGAATGAGCATAGCGCTCGGCGCTCTTGGAGACATATACATGCAAAAGGCTTTGGCTCTCGGAATCGACCCGGCGGCCTTCCACAGAATAGCTGCAATGGCCTGCGGCGGCTTGGACAGCTTGCCTCATAACGGAGCAGTCATAACGCTTCTTGGAATATGCGGATTGTCGCACAGGGAATCCTATGCTGACATCGGAATGTGCACGGTTGTCATACCTATTATAGCCACAGCAATTGCAATTGTTTTCGCAACAATGGGCGTTGTTTGATCCTGAAAGATTTTAATAAAAGATTGCAATTGAAATTTGTTTAAATACAGAAAAATTTAATAAGGAGGGGTTTTAATGAGACTTGAAGGAAAAGTTGGTATTGTTACCGGCGGAGGAAGAGGAATAGGGGCCGCTACAGCAAAGAAATTCGCCGCAGAGGGCGCAAAAGTTGCGGTTGCCGACATGAACATGGCCGATGTTGAAAAAACTGTTGCTGAAATCAAGGCTGCGGGCGGAGAAGCAATCGGACTGAATGTCAATGTCACAAGCAAGGAAGCTGTCGACAAGATGGTTGCCGACACGGTGGAGGCTTTCGGAAAGCTCGATATAATAGTCAACAATGCGGGAATCACTGCTGACAACCAGCTCAAGAAAATGCCCGAAGCGGACTTTGACAAGGTTATAAACGTAAACCTCAAGGGCGTATATCTTTGCGGACAGGCCGCAGCTCTCCAAATGCTTGAGCAGGGCACAGGCGGAGTAATACTCAGCGCATCTTCTGTTGTCGGCCTTTACGGCAATTTCGGTCAAACCAACTATGCCGCCTGCAAATGGGGCGTTATCGGAATGACCAAGACATGGTGCAAAGAGCTTGGCAAAAAAGGCATCCG
>PKTO01000367.1 GCA_002869095.1 Clostridiales bacterium | reverse complement strand
AGGGTTTCCAACATAGTACTGATGGGCGGCGGCGAACCGTTTGACAACTATGGCAATGTTATGCGTTTCATACGCCTTGCGCACGAAGAAAAGGGTTTGGGGATAAGCTTGCGCAGCATAACTGTTTCGACAAGCGGAATTGTTCCGGGCATATACAAGCTTGCTGAGGAAAATCTGCCTGTAACCATTGCAGTTTCGCTTCATTGCCCCGACGACCAATCAAGAAACCGGATCATGCCCTTAAACTAAAAATACCCAATAGATGAGCTCATAAGCGCATGCAGAACCTATGTGGAAAAGACAGGCAGAAGGATAACTTTCGAATATGCGCTAATGAAAGGTGTAAACGATGATGCCGAAAGCTTCAAAAAAACCGCTAAACTACTCAAGGGGCTCAATTGCCATGTGAATATTATAGGATACAATCGCGTAGAGGAAAGGGATTTTACGACTTCAGAAAGGGCTGTGCAGGAGAAATTCAAGGAATTTTTGGAGAGCAGAGGCATCACAGCAAGCATAAGGCGGACACTTGGAGAGGATATAGATGCGGCATGCGGACAATTGAGGAACAGCCTTAAGGCGAACATTTAAAGCATAAATAAAATAATTGTTTTTAAAGGAATAAGGCTTCCGGAATAGAAATATATACTTAAGACATCAACGAACTGGTTTCGCTAATAAAGGGAGGAGATTACATTGATAAGTATAATTGCATCCGGAAAGGGAACTGGCAAGACTAAGAAAATCATCGACATGGCTAATGCAGACATCAAGACCATTGAAGGGAATGTAGTGTATATCGACGATGACAACAGGCACATGTACGACTTGAACCACGGTGTGCGCTTTGTAAATCTGGAGGAATTCCCCGTTCAGACAACGGAAGAATTCATAGGTTTCATTTATGGGATAATAGCAAACAATTATGATATCGAAAAAATTTACATTGACGGCTTGTACAATATAATGGGTAGTGAAAACGAAAATGTAATTAATTTTATAGATAGGATAGAATGGCTCGCTAAAAAACATTCGATAGAATTTGTGATGACTCTCAGCTGCAATCCGGAACTTCTCCCGGAAAAAATCAAGAAGCACGCAATTTAAGAATTTAAACAAGAGCGCAAGCTCTTGTTTTTTTTGTTTGAGTATTGTTTCCATTAAATGTGTATATATATAAGGGCGGCAAAGAAAGGGGCTTTATATGAAAACCCACAACATCATGGTTTGTGTGACTCAGCAGAAGTCATGCAAACGGCTAATTGAGGCTGGGGCGGCTATCGCAAAAGAAGAAGACGGCAACCTTTATGTCATTCATGTAGTGAAGGAGGGGTGGAAGTACTTCGGAAAATTGAAAGAAGCCGACGCCATTGAATATTTGTTTGAGGAAAGCAAGAAAAATGGCGGAGACTTGACAATTGTAAAGGCTGACGACATTGTTGGGACACTGAAAAAATTCGCCCGCGAAAAAGAGATAGACATAATTGTTATGGGTAAATCAAGAGAGAAAACCGCTGACCAGGATATGATAAAAAGGTTCAGGGGTAAGGGATTAAAGGAAATAGAACTTAAGATTGTGACATAACAAAACAGGGAGGATAAAAAGTATGTTTCAAAAAAGAAAAATCGGTTTGATTTTATCTTTGATTATTCTTTTGACTGTATTCATGTCGGGTTTTGCTGGTGTGTATGCCGCTGAGGAACCGGTACATATAGTGATTGCGCATACCAATGACATGCATGGACGGGTCGAAGAAGGTGATTACGACGGAATGGGGATGGCCAAAATAGGGGCTTTGGCGAACGAGCTTCGCGCAGAGTATGACAACTTCCTTTTGTTTGATGCAGGCGATGCTTTTCATGGGCAACCCATAGCCACAATTTTCGAGGGTTCCAGCATTGTGGAAATAATGAACCTAATTGGATACGATCTAATGGTTCCAGGCAATCATGATTTCAACTACGGAAAGGAACGGCTGGTTGAATTGGTCGGCATGGCCGATTTTGATGTTGTGAGCGCCAACATTTATACCGAAGAAGGCGAAACATTCATAGCTCCATACAAGATTTATGAGATTGATGGAGTGAAGCTTGGGGTT
>PKTO01000167.1 GCA_002869095.1 Clostridiales bacterium | reverse complement strand
GTGACAAGCAACTATATTTGCATTGAGAGGGGATTGAGATGACAGAAAAAAAAGAACCCGTTGGTGACAAAAGCATTCTTTCAAACTATGCATTTACTTTGAACAACATTAAGAACAATATTTTTCGACTTAAAAAGAACGAGTCGGGGAAAATAATATACCTTTTGAACGAAGGGCCTATTCCAAAGAAATTCGGTTTGACCACGGAAGTCATTTTTGGAAAGACGGTTGAGGAGATTTTCGGCGAAGAGGCCAGCAAGCCCGCATTGGAGCATTTTGAAAAGGCTTTTGGCGGAGAAGTTGTGCAATACGAGGTGAATTTCGATGATGTTTGGTTCGAGACGATTCTTTCTCCTGTGGAAATAGAAGGGAAAATAGTCGAGGTTGCCGGATCAAGCTACGATATCACTTACAGGGTCCGGTACCAAAAGGAGATAGAGAGGCTGAACGAAGAGCTCAAGCAATTGTCGATAATTGACAAGCTTACCGGACTCTACAACAGGTACAAGCTGGATGAAATATTGAAGTATGAAATATTGCAGTCGGAAAGATACGGCAAAGAACTGACCGTCATTTTCTTCGACATCGACAATTTCAAGCAAATAAATGACAATCATGGACATACGGCAGGCGATCTTGTGCTGAAAGGCGTTTCGGACTTGTGCCAAGGACTTATAAGAGGCGCAGACAGAATCGGAAGATGGGGAGGGGAAGAGTTCATGATAGTATCCCCGGAGACATCGATGAGAGAAGGAACATGCATCGCCGAAAAGATACGCCAGGCAATTGCATCGCACAGTTTTGACGGAGGCATTTCCATAACAGCCAGTTTCGGTGTGGGAAGCTATAAGAGAGGCACAGATTTCGATGATTTTATAAGGGCTTTGGATGATGCTATGTATGAGGCGAAAAGAAACGGCAGAAACAGGGTCGAGTATTTTGAGCTATAGAATTGAAAAGCAGATGTATACAAAAAAGCGAATCGCAAACAAGGCCCGGCAGCTAAAAAATCTGCCGGGCCTTTTGCGTCTGAAATCAACTTAAACGCATATTGGAAAATGGACTCATTTCAAGTATCTTTCACTTTTTGGTCATATGCGCTTAAGGTCGAACCGGTCCGCATTCATTACCTTGTTCCATGCCATAACGAAGTCGCGGGTGAATTTATCCATTGCGTCGTCGCTCGCATACACCTCGGAAATGGCCCTAAGCTGCGAGTTTGAGCCGAAGGCGAGGTCCACCCGGGTAGCCATGTATTTGCGCTTGCCGCTCTTGCGGTCTATTCCCTGGTATATGTCTTCGCTTTGATCTGTTTTTTTCCACTCGGTTCCCATGTCCAGCACATTTACAAAAAAGTCGTTGGTGAGCACTCCGGGCCTTTCGGTGAAAACGCCGAATGGGGAATGTCCCCAGTTGCAGCCAAGAACCCTCAAGCCTCCTATGAGGACCGTCATTTCGGGCGCCGTCAAGGTTAGAAGCTGGGCTTTGTCTAGCAGAAGGTCCTCGGGACATACAGAGTATTTTTTCTTCTGGTAGTTTCTGAAGCCGTCTGCGCAGGGTTCGAGCACGGAGAATGAATCGGCGTCGGTATGCTCCTTAGTGGCGTCGTTTCTTCCAGGTGAAAACGGAACTTTCACCTTTTGCCCCGCCGCCTGCGCCGCCGCCTCGACGGCCGCGCTGCCTCCCAGGACTATCAGGTCGGCTAGGGAAACTTTTTTGCCGCCGCTCTGCGAATCGTTGAAATCCTTTTGAATTGATTCAAGCACTTTAAGTATCTTAGCCAGTTCTTCGGGCATGTTGACTTCCCAGTCCTTTTGGGGCGAAAGCCTTATTCGCGCGCCGTTTGCCCCTCCTCGGAAGTCCGACCCCCTGAAGGTGGAAGCGGACGCCCAAGCGGTCTGCACAAGCTGGGAAACGGAAAGGCCCGAAGCAAGAATCTTCGCTTTGAGCTTTTTGATGTCGCTTTCGTCAACAAGCCTGTAATCGACCGGAGGGATCGGGTCCTGCCAAACAAGGTCTTCTTCGGGAACTTCGGGACCCAAGTAACGCGACTTCGGCCCCATGTCGCGGTGGGTCAGTTTGAACCATGCCCTGGCAAACGCGT
>PKTO01000234.1 GCA_002869095.1 Clostridiales bacterium | reverse complement strand
TGAAGAAGGAATAAGCTCGGAAGAAGTGGGAGACAAGTACATCAAAGAATATTTTGACGATGCCGATGCGCTTGGGGTCAGAAGGGCGACAAAACATCCACGCGTGACCGAAACCATCCCTGAAATAATAGAATTTGTCAAAGTTCTTGTTGACAAGGGATACGCTTATGCCGAAAACGGGAATGTCTATTACGACACAAAAAAATTCGAAGGCTACGGCAAACTTTCGGGACAAAGCGTTGAAGATCTTGTAAGTGGAGCAAGGATAGAAGTCAATGCGGAAAAGAAAAGCCCAACCGATTTCGTTCTTTGGAAAAGCCAAAAGCCCGGCGAACCGGGATGGCAAAGCCCATGGGGCATGGGAAGGCCGGGTTGGCATATAGAGTGCTCGGTCATGTCTACGAAGTATCTTGGAGACACTCTCGACATACATGCCGGGGGCCAGGATTTGATTTTTCCGCATCACGAAAATGAAATTGCCCAAAGCGAGGCGGCCACAGGAAAGCCCTATGTAAAATATTGGATGCATAATGGTTATATCACCATAAACAATGAAAAAATGTCCAAATCGAAAGGCAACTTTTTCACAGTCAGGGACATAAGAAAGGAATATGACGGAGAGGTAATAAGATTTTTCCTTTTGTCGGCGCACTACAGGAATCCGATTAATTTCAACAGGGACTTGATGGAGCAGGCAAAAGTGAGTCTCGAAAGACTCTACAATACCAAAAAGAATCTGGAGCACATATCGAAACATGCGGTCAGGGTTGAAATGGACGAAGCGGAAAAGAATGTATTGAGGGAAATGGATTCCCACGAATCGAAATTCGTTGCGGCGATGGACGACGACATGAACACAGCAGATGCATTGGCGGCGATATTCGAGCTTTCAAAGCACATAAACTCTCAAACAGACGTAAACAGTTCAAAAGAGTTTGTTGAAAAAGCTTTGGATAAATTCGTCGAGCTGAGCGGAGTTTTGGGATTCCTCGAAAAGCAGGAAGAGCTGCTTGATGCGGACATACAGGAACTTATTGACCGAAGGCAGCTTGCCAGGAAGGAAAAAAACTATCAGCTGGCAGACGAAATAAGGGACAAGCTCAGCGATCAGGGAATTGTGCTTGAAGATACGCCCCAAGGCGTAAAATGGAAAAGGCGGTAGAGTTATGGAAAACGGAGAGGAAAGGACTTACCCGCCGCTAGTGCTTGCCTATATAGGGGATGCCGTATTCGAGTCGCGCATAAGAACCCACCTTGTTGAAAAACACAGGGGAAACGTCAACAAACTGCATAGATTCGCGACACGATATGTAAAAGCCTCTGCGCAAGCGGCGGCGGTCCACGCAATAAAGGATATTCTTTCCGAAAAGGAATGGGGCATTGTAAAAAGGGGTCGAAACCAAAAGTCGAATACAATACCCAAGAATGCCAGTCTTTCGGACTACAAGTATGCCACGGGATTTGAGGCTCTGATCGGATACCACCATCTTCACGGCAATCACGTCCGCATAGACGAAATTATGGAGGCTTCCATAGCTTTTGTCGAAGATGCCTCGGGCGGGAGGTGACCTATGGGGAAAAGGGAAAGGGGCTATGTGTTGGCCATAATAGCAATGCTGATGCTTCTGGCGTTGAAATCTCTTTTCATCGACGGGTTAAGTGATTTGAACGTGGAGGAAAAGGCATTCAGCTCATATGTGGAGCAAACCATAGAAAGCCGTGAGAAATGGGCCTTGAACAAAAGTGGTGTGCTTTCATATAAAATCGTAAAAATCAAAAAGACTGACGATGAAGCAACCACAATAAAAGTGGAAGGCAATGAAAAGCGCTTAGTAGAATTGAGCGGGAATTATACTGCGAGGGTGAGGAAATATATTTTCTGGATTTTGCCGTATGGGGATTTTTCCATATCCATGGAAAAAGGACAAGAGGAGGAATGATATGAGAGTCGAGTTGATTCAGTATACACCTGAACCTGAAAAAGTAGTCGCTTCTGCGGCCAAACTTTGCTATTCGCCGGTTGGCGTTTCTGAAATAATGGAAAAGCTTGAGGATTAAAGCGCTGAAAAATTCATAAGGATACTAATGAAGATGGGACACATGTCTCCC
>PKTO01000313.1 GCA_002869095.1 Clostridiales bacterium | reverse complement strand
CAAAGGTTGAATACGGAATAGCCCTTCTGGTGTTTTCCGCTCTTCTGGGGCTCGGGATAATGGCGACGATGACATTTTCAATCATGGAAATCGGTCCGCTTGTAGCTTTTACGACAGTTATTTTCAGCCAGCTTCTTGCTTCTATGTTCATAGAGCATTTCGGACTCATAGGTGTAGCGCAAAACAGCATTTCGCCTTTCAGGATAATGGGTTTGGTCTTGATGGTTGTTGCGGTAAAACTCTTTTACATGTGATGCAAAAAATTGCATATTTAATGGATTTGTAACAATTGCCATATTGCTAAAAGGATTTGCGATTAGTAAAATCTAAGTGAGGGGAATTAAAATAATACCAATCAGGGGTGTTGGAATTGAATCAAATATTGGAATCTGTTTCAAACATAGGAATAAGAGATGTAATAGACATGGCGATAATAGCCTATGTATTCTATAAGATCCTGATGCTCATAAGGGAAACAAGAGCTGAACAGCTTCTTAAGGGCATTGCATTTTTGCTCATTGCTACAAAGCTCAGCGAGTGGTCCGGTCTTTATGTCACTACATATCTTTTGAAGAATACTGTGACGCTTGGACTTATCGCTTTGCTCATAGTGTTCCAGCCTGAGCTCAGGCGAGCGTTGGAATATCTGGGCCGAAGCAAGCTTGTGGCCAAGTCCATTGTCGAGATAAAGGACGAAGAGGTGAAGGACCGCATAGACGAAATCGTTAGCGCGGCGGCGTCCCTGTCGCGGCAAAAAATTGGGGCGCTCATAATACTTGAAAGGGAAACCGGTATAAACGACGTCATAGAAACCGGAACGAAAATCGAGGCTCGAATTTCAAGCAGCCTTCTGATAAACATATTTTTCCCCAACAGCCCGCTCCATGACGGAGCTGTCATAATAAGGGACGACCGAATTATGGCGGCGGGGTGCTTCCTGCCTTTGTCCGAAAATTCAAGCCTGAGCAAGGAATTGGGCACAAGGCACCGGGCTGGTTTGGGCATCACCGAAACGACCGATGCCGTAGTCATAATTGTTTCAGAGGAAACCGGTGCGATTTCAGTCGCAAGGGAAGGCAAGCTTTCGAGATTCTTGGATACCGACACACTTTCGGGGCTCTTGCAGGAATTATATAAAACCGATGACAATCTTAGTCTTATTAAGTTGAAATGGAGGACTAAAGATGAGTAGATTTCTGAAAGGGTTTTGGAACTATACAAATCTTTCAAACAATACGACCTTGAAAATAGTTTCGGTGGTGTTTTCGATAATGTTCTGGTTTTATGTAATGGGAGACATAAATCCGGAACTGACAACAGCCATTGAAAACGTTGATGTCGAATTGCTGAACATTGAGGAATTGGCGCAATCGGGTCTTGTGATGATAGGCCAGAAGGATTATGCCGTAAATGTCGAGATAAGAGGTAGAAGGAATGATGTCTACATGGTTGCGTCCGAGGATGTGAAAATAAGTGCGGATGTAATGGGTTTCAAAGCGGGAATAAACAGTGTGCCGCTTGACATATCGGTTCCATCGTCGGTAGACCTTGTGGACTTCACTCCCAAACAGATAAAGATCGAACTCGACAGAGTTGTTCAAAAGCAAAAGCCCGTAGAAATAATAAGAACCAACACCCATCTTGAAGGCTTTATGACCGAACCTCCCAAAGCCGAAATAGAAGAAGTGCTCGTCGCCGGGCCTGAATCGTTCGTAAACAATGTAGACAGGGTCATAGGGGAGATTGATGTCGGAGGCCTCACGGAACCTGTTTCACAGAATGTGCCTTTGAGGGCGGTTGACTCTGAAGGCAGCGAAGTTGCCGGAGTATCGGTGGGTCAAGCTTATACCAAAGTGTATTTGCCTGTCTATCGTTTCGAGAGTTTTCCGATTGTTGCAGACATAATCGGCCAAGTTGATGAAAACCACAAGGTGGTGTCAGTTTCGGTGATTCCCGAATCGATCCAGATTCAGGGCGACACTGAAGCCATAGAACTTGAAGAGTCGATAATGACCGAGCCGATTGATATAACAGGCCTTGCGGAATCATTCGAAGCCGATGTTCCCGTAATAATTCCGGATTCGCTTTCGGCCTCATACATGAGCGGACTGGTAAAAGTCAAT
>PKTO01000044.1 GCA_002869095.1 Clostridiales bacterium | reverse complement strand
TGACAAGGCTTTGGGCGACATCCGACGGCGATGGAAACACCATAGGGTCGAGCCGGCCTGAAGCTGACCCGACCTGCCACAAGGCAAGAAGCAAGAGTACCGCCGCCAAACTCCTCAGACGCTTCATGACCCGTCACCCCTTGTAAAATCCGCCATTTCTCCAAGGTTTTCTATATATCCCCGGCTTTCCATGAAATCATGGAATTTTTGCATGCCGGCAACTTCCATGGTATAGACCATGTCTTCCCTTGTTATATATTCATGGATTTTTTCCTCTTCGATCCCATACGCTTCGGAAAGAACCGCGGAAGCTTCCTTCGGGTTTTCCTTCATGAAAAGGACAGCCTCTTCCAGCGCTTCCTTGAAGGCCGCCTCCCGAAGAGGATTTTTGATTGAAAATTCATCCATGGAAACCCCCACGACAAATGTGAACCTTTCTCCCATGGCCTCTTTGCCCGTCAAGACCACATGGGCCTCTTCGTTTTCAAGCTCCATGAAAAGATAGGGGGGGCTGGTGAAATGGCCTGTTATGTCCGCTTTTGAAAGAAGCGCATGCATTCCGTCGGGGTGAGTCATTGTGACTATCCTGTCGTCGAAATACCCGGCGTCTCCAAGCTCCTTTTCCGCCGCCATGGAAAGAAGCATGTGCTGTATGCTTCCGGGCTGGGGAAGCGCGATCCGGTCCGATTCAGTGAAATCGGACAATTCCCGTATTCCCTCGTCCAGGCTCACAAGCGCCACCGGAACTTCGGACAAGCCGGAAATTATCTTCCACCGCATGCCTTTGTCGGCCCCTATGAGAAAGGGCGGAATAGCCATGAATCCGATGTCGAGGTCCCCTCCTACCATTGCTTCCCGTATTGCCGCGGTGTTCGCCATCTGCTTCCACTCGATTTCGACCCCGCTGAGCCTGTCGCTCAAAAATCCCTTCTCCTTCATTATTGTGACCGGCGCATAGGCGAGCCCGTATTGTTCGGCGATAGCCAGGCTTTCTCTTTCATTCGAACATCCAGAAAGTAAAAGAAGCAGGGCGAAAGCCGCCAAGATCCACTTCATTTTTGCTGTTTTCACAAGATCAATTCCTTTCACGTTTAAAGGACCGGTCCCTTTATTATCATGTTTTTGCCGTTCTCGTCCAGAAATCTCAATTTTTCAAAAACTTTTTCCACTCTTCGCTTAAGAGCATGCCTGTCATTCCCTTTCACGAGGAAATACCCGGCTCGCTGCGTTGCGTTTTTTATGTCGCCCATCCTTTCTCCCTTCGCGAAGTGGTATCCAACCTTGAACACACCATCAATCCGCATAAGCTCTTCCGGATCCTTCTGCATGCAAATCGTTCCTGGGGAAGCGAAAAACAGCTGTGCCGAAAAATGCCCGCCGGTTTGCCATGCATCGTGCGTCATCAGCCTTTCGTATGAAACTGGTTTGCCCGTTATGAAATCGGTCTGCATCTTCAATATGTCCACCCCTGTCAATTCCGGTATGGTCATATCCTCGTATGCCCCGCCAATCCTGCAGGCAATTTCGTTCACCTTTATTCCTTCGCTGCCGACAAGCATCTGATAGTAAATCGGGCCGTTTCTGATTCCAAAAACCCTTGTGGTAAGTTCGGTGATTTCCCTTATCTCTTTTTCCCGGCCAGCCATGTGGATTGACGGAAATTGGTGGGCGCTGCAAATGCCTATATGGACTCCGCTGTCCATGACTATCCTGTCCGTCACTGCAAGAATCCTGGCTCGTCCGTCGACAACCCACCCGCTGACAGTTATCTCGTCGTTTGGATAATAATTTTCGACAAGCACTTCGGACTGCCTGGAGAAGCTCAGCGTTTCCTTGATTCGGCATCATATCTCTTCTTCTGTGTCCAGACGGAAGACGCCTCTGTGCCACTGGCTGTCCAATGGTTTAATAACATAAGGCGCCTTCAGATGCGATATTTCGGTTTTTTTGAAACCCACCCCGATAAACGCATATGGGAGGGTTGGGACTCCCCCCTCCGACATTATTGTTTTCATCCTTTTCTTGTCTGTGACATCAAGCGCCTTTTCGGAATCGATTCCAAGGAAACTGGCGAGCGCCCCGGCGTTTTCCTCGGCGCTGGATTTTTCCCGGATGCGATAGAATTCGG
>PKTO01000176.1 GCA_002869095.1 Clostridiales bacterium | reverse complement strand
GCTTACTGCGGTTACTATTGCGAAACTCACGATGGCAAGAATCCAGTTTCCGCTGGCCATGTCTATTGCTGTAGGAGCCAGTTTGAGGCCTATTACAATTATTATCGGGCCTGTGATTATCGGAGGGAAAAAACTGATTATTTTTTCGGTTCCGAAAATGCTTATCAAGCCTGCCATTACAAGGTAAACCAGACCGGCCACAACGAGTCCTCCCTGTGCGTATTGAATGTTGGAAGCTTCCATTGCCGCCATCACCGGGGCGATGAATGCGAATTAAGAACCGAGAAATGCCGGCACTTTGCCCTTAGTTATCAAGTGGAACAGAAGAGTTCCTATTCCGGCCATGAAGAGCGCCACAGAAATGTCGAAACCGGTTATGATTGGAACGAGTACTGTTGCTCCAAACATTGTGAAGGTATGCTGCATTCCCAGGATAACCTTTTTGTTCAAAGATATTTCAGGCTCGGCTGAAAAGCTTGCTGCATTCTGTTTTCGTGCAAGATTGTCCATAAATAATCTCCTTTCTCATTTTATTAAGTGTCAATAAAACAAGACGCCCCACAACCGGATAAAATAAAAGCCTTTCTGCTCGCGAAGCAGAAAGGCTTGTCTCATTCCTTTACAGTCATGAAAACCATACAAGTATCTTGCACTTGTTTGTTCCTTCTTAACCTCACGGGGTCAAATTAAAGGCGTCCATATTCAATTCTGTAAACATCATAACACCAAAGAAAAAGTCAGTCAAGAAGCTTTGGCGAATAATGGCTCAAATGATTTTTAGATGTCAGTTTCTTTCGGAAAGAAGAACATCCTCGGCTCCGTCGACATCGAAAATCCGCACATGGATTATTTCATTTTTCGATGTGGGGACATTTTTCCCCACAAAATCGGGCCTTATGGGAAGCTCCCTGTGACCCCTGTCTATGAGTATTGCAAGCTGTATGCTCTTCGGTCTTCCGAAATCCATAAGGGCGTCCATTGCCGCCCGGACGGTGCGTCCTGTGAAAAGCACATCGTCTACCAGGATCACATTCTTTTCATCGATGCTGAATTTTATATTTGTGCTGTTGACTACAGGATTTTCGCCAAGTTTGCTCAGGTCGTCCCTGTACAGTGTTATGTCCAATGAACCGATTTCGATGTTTCTGGATTCTATGCTGTTGATTTTTTCGGCTATCTTTTGGGCTAGGTAAACTCCCCTTGTATATATTCCAACAAGAACTATGTTTTCTGTGCCGCTGTTTCGTTCGATTATTTCATGGGCTATCCGCGTGAGGGAACGGTTTATTGCGGCCTTGTCCATTATTCGTGTCTTGAAATCCATAATATTCCTCCCTTGTATCGGTTCATACTATCATTATAACGAATAGGAGGCTTTTCTCAAGAAAATTATGGGTATTATACTTAACACCGGCATGGATTAAAATGTATAATAAAATCAAGAAGGATTATTTGATTGCGGGGGTAGAGATGAAAAAAATGTCGAAAAAGAGCATTGCGACAACTGTATTCATCATAATAATTGTTGTGGCAATCTATTTGTTGAGTTATGAATTCGTGTCGATAGGAGTATTCGGATATTTTTTGTCAAAGATAAAAGGCGTTATGATAACAGTTTTTACTGCTTATACAGTACTTGTCGGTGTCGTCATTTTTTTTGAAAGCAAGGATCCTGCAAAAACCATGGCGTGGCTCTTGGTTCTTGTCGTTCTTCCATTCGTCGGTTTTGTCTTTTACATAATGTTCGGCCAAAGCTACAGACGGAAAAAGATTTTTTCGAAAAAGAAACGAATCGGTTCGAAACACCTTGAAAACACAGTGAATCTGCAGAAGGAAATGATTGCGGATTATCCGATGACGGGAGAACTTGATTCGCCGGTGAATCAAAAATTGGCTAGGCTTCTTCTCAACAATTCCGATGCAGTTTTCACTGTGAACAATTCGACCGAGATATATTCAAACGGAAGTGAAACCTATAGCGCAATCATAAGGGCGCTTCGCAATGCAGAGAAACAGATACACCTGGAATATTTCATAATAAAGGACGACAAAATCGGAAACATAATACGAAAAATACTCATCGAAAAAGCATCTGAGGGTCTCGAAGTCCGCTTGATATATGACAGCGTAGGATGCTGGAGGCTGTCGAAAAACTATCTTGAATCGCTGAAGAAAAGCGGCGTGCAGGTCAGGGAGTTTTTCCCCGTCATATTCCCTGTATTGAGCAGGGAGCTGAATTACAGGAATCACAGAAAGATAGTCGTAGTGGACGGCAAGGTCGGATTTGTTGGAGGTATGAACATAGGTGATGAATATCTCGGAAACGATCCCCGCCTTGGATACTGGAGCGATACGCACATGCGGATAGAAGGCGAAGGGGTTTATTTGCTGCAGAACATTTTTCTTAAGGATTGGGAATTCGTTTCAGGAGAATATCTTGAGGGAATAGACTACTATCCCAAGATAGACTACAGGGGCAACGAGCTTCTGCAGATAAGCTCAAGCGGACCGGATTCCGACTGGGAATCGATACAGCAGGCTTATTTTACTATGATTACTGCCGCCAAGTCCAGGATTTGGATAATGACTCCTTACCTGGTTCCTGACAAGAGCCTCGGCGTGGCGCTCAAAACGGCTGCGCTCAGCGGACTGGACGTAAGGATAATCATGCCGAGCAAGCCTGACCATTTCACCGTTTATTGGGCTTCCCGGGGAAACGTCGAGGACTTGCTCGAAGCCGGCGTCAGAATATATACATATGAAAAGGGATTCATGCACAGCAAGGTTTTCATAGTTGACGACACTGTGGCATCGGTGGGTACGGCAAATCTTGACATAAGAAGCCTTGAAATCAATTTCGAGGTCAATGCTTTCATATACGACCGGAAGACTGTCAAAAAGCTTGAAAGGGATTTCCAGGGGGATATGGGCGAAAGCAAGGAAATTCAGCTTGAAGAACATAGAAAAAGAGGATTGGGAGTCAAATTCCTGGAATCCTACGGAAGGCTTCTATCCCCTCTCCTTTAAGGGTTTGGATGCTTTGACAACATGACACGTCTATATTATAATGGCAATAATGAAATATGAAGCGATGAGGAAGAGAGTAGTCTTTCGCAGAAACATATAGCGAACCGGAGACGGTGGAAGTCCGGTGTGGAGCGTTTGATGAAAAACCCTTCCGAGCTTCTGCCCGAAACATGATAGGTGATAGGAGTAGGCGCAGACGGATTCGACCGTTATATCGACAATGAGATGGGCAGAGACTGTCAATCGGGGTGGCACCGCGGAATCGCCTTTCGTCCCTTACGCAGGATGGAAGGCTTTTAATATGCGAAAATATTTGCGAGGGGAGAACACATAATGAAAAAATTCGAATTGGTCAGGGACATCTATAAAAACCCGGATGCATTTGCAGAAAAAACTGTTTCTGTTGCAGGCTGGATTCGCACCATCAGGTCTTCAAAGGTTTTTGGCTTCATAGAGTTGAACGACGGGACTTTTTTCAAAAATATTCAGATTGTTTTCGAGGAGAATCTGGAGAATTTTGAAGAGATAAAAAAGCTGGGCATCAGCGCGTCTGTTTCAGTGGAGGGCAAACTGGTTATGACTCCGGATGCAAAACAGGCATTTGAAATAAAGGCTGATTCAATCGAAATCCAAGGCGAATCGGAAAAAACGTATCCGCTTCAAAAGAAAAGGCATACTTTCGAGTATCTTAGGACCATAGCCCATCTAAGGCCGAGGAGCAATACATTTTCAGCCGTATTCAGAGTCAGGTCCCTGGTAAGCTATGCGATTCACAAATTCTTTCAGGACAGGGGCTTTGTGTATGTCCATACTCCCATCATCACGGGAAGCGACTGCGAAGGCGCAGGGGAAATGTTCAAGGTGACGACGCTTGACCTTAACGATGTCCCCAAGAACGATGAGGGGAAAATAGATTACGAGAATGATTTTTTCGGCAAAGAGTCCAATCTTACAGTCAGCGGACAGCTTGAAGCTGAAATATTTGCTCTTGCATTCAGAAACGTGTATACATTCGGGCCGACATTCCGGGCCGAAAATTCAAACACAGCAAGGCATGCATCCGAATTTTGGATGATAGAGCCGGAAATAGCCTTTGCCGATCTTGACGACAACATGGCTCTCGCGGAAGACATGATAAAATATGTAATCAATTATGTTATGGAAAATGCGCCCGATGAAATGGATTTCTTCAACAAATTCATAGACAAGGGTCTCAAGGACAGATTGGAAAATGTTGCGAATTCGGATTTTGGAAGAATAACATACACAAAGGCAATAGAGCTGCTTGAAGAATCCAAGGCTGACTTTCAGTATCCGGTCGAATGGGGATGCGACCTGCAGACTGAGCACGAAAGGTACCTGACCGAGAAAATATTCAAAAAGCCTATTTTTGTGACTGATTATCCAAAAGGCATAAAGGCCTTTTACATGCGCCTTAACGATGACGAAAAAACCGTTGCGGCAATGGACTTGCTTGTTCCCGGTGTCGGGGAGATAATCGGAGGAAGCCAGAGGGAAGAAAGATACGATGTTCTCGAAAGAAGAATAGGCGAAATGAATCTTAACCAGGACGATTACTGGTGGTACAAGGAGCTTAGGAAATACGGAGGAGCCAAGCATGCAGGATACGGATTGGGGCTCGAGCGTGTGATAATGTATATTACAGGAATGGGCAATATAAGAGATGTGCTTCCGTTCCCGAGGACGCCAAAAAATTCGGAATTCTAGACGACGCCTGAGGGGGTGGCCCATGTACAGCCTGATGATGATTTTGGGAATTTTGATTTTGGACCGCATTACAAAATACATGGCAGTAGAGCATCTTCATAAAATAGACACGTTTCCGATCATGGAAGGTGTTTTGCATCTGACATATGCTGAAAACACCGGGGCGGCGTTCAGCATTCTTACAGGAAGGCAGAATCTTCTCATAGTCGTTACCGGAATGGTCATAGTCGTGATGTGCTATTTTTTCTGGAGAGAAAAAAAGCATATGAGCGCATTTGCCAATATTGCCATGTCAATGGTCATTGGAGGCGCCATAGGAAACTGGATTGACCGCATCATGTTCGACTATGTGATAGATTTCATAGATTTCAGGCTGATCGACTTTGCTATTTTCAATGTGGCGGACAGCTTCATTGTGGTTGGGGCTGTTCTGCTGGGGTACACGATAATCTTCGACAAAGCCTCGGCTTGACGAGAAAGCCGGCAAAGACCAGTTTGCAGGAAAAACCAAATAAAAAAAAGACAAGAGCCGAATCAACCCAAAGGCATTACGAACGGGTCATGGCCTTGTCTTTTTTACTTTTTGCATAATCTTGAACCGCGGCAACAGCTTTTCCTTTCCACTGTGCTTACTGCACGCTGCAAGTTGTTTTTAATCTTTTCCTGATACCTGACATCTGATATCTGACATCTGTTCTTTAATCTTTTTCTTTCCACTTTCCACTTTCTACTTTCCACTTTCTACTTTCCACTGTAATTATCGCGTCTTTGATTATCTTTGGAGCCTTTGCGCATTTATCCTTCGAAACGGAACAAACTGCGAATCGGAGGCCTTTCTGAAGCGCTACGGCATATATGTTTCTGTTTTCCAGTTCCTCGGCCACTTCGTTTGGCTTGTCGCATGGGATTGCAACGAAGAAACCATGCCTGTAGGGGCATGTTTCAAGGCCGGCTTCTTTGGAAGCCTTTTGGAAGGACGTTGCCCTTTCTTCGAGAAGGGTTTTGTAGTAAGCCCTTTCCCACTCTATTTCCGCTTTCAGATTTTCGTCTGCGTAAACATCAGCCAATAGTTTCTGAGCGCCTCTTGTTCCGTTCGACCATGTGCCGCGGTTTGCGACCTGGCAGGAATTGAAGAACTCCTCTGTTGCGTATTTGTTTGAAGATACGCAAATCATGGCCCCGCTTCTTAGACCGTAGAGTGTGAAGGCTTTAGACATTGAGTAGGCGACTATGACCAGAACGTTTTCAGGCAAACTGCCGAACAGCTTCATGAATCCCCTTGAAGAACCGTCTCCCGCAAAGTCAATGTATGCTATATCCGCAAAAAGAACGATCCTTTTGTCAGGATTTTCTGCAAGCTTGTTTATAGTACCCATTACGGATTCCCATTCTTTATCTGTCAGGCTGTATCCTGTAGGATTGTGCGCGGGAGAATTGAGCAGTATTACCAGGCGGTCCTGTGTCTCGACAAGCTCGGCGGATTTTTCTCGAAACGCGTCGATGTTGAATTCGTCAGAGTCGTTGAAAAGCTTGTATGTTTCAAGCCTGCGTCCGTTTACTGTGGACTGGGTGTCGTATGGCCCCCAATACCAGTCCGAAGTGAGAATTGCATCTCCCGGATCCGAGTAGTTCCATATGGTGTTTCTTATTGCGCCGGAACCGCCTGGAGTTGCCACTGCTTCAATATGGGCGTCGGGACGATAATCGCCGAAGCATGCCTTTATGGCCGCATCCCGGAATTCAGGAAGGCCTGCTATAGGTGCGTAAGCTGAAATTTCAGCATCAGGAAGGCTGCGAAAATGATTCATGGCGGATTTCATCACCGAAAGGCTTCCATCGTCATTGAGCAATGCTCCTACTGTTGCGTTGATTACATTTTCAAAGCCGATTTCGCCGGACTTTTGATTGGCCCTTGCGTTTGCTCCGAAAATTTTGTCGTCTCCGCCGGGATAACGGCATTTTGGTGTTACAAATGAGATTTCTGACATGCAATGTCCTCCTTGATATTTGTCGGTTTTGCTTTTAAGGCTGCTTTATAGTTGACATATCCGCCGACTATTATCAGCGAACCTCCGCAAATGCTTGGGAAATCGGGTATTTCACTGAACATCAAGACGGCGAAAATTGACGACATGACGATGTTGAGATAAATGTATATTGCCAGCTTTGAAGCTTCGGCATACTTGTATGCCACTGTCATTGTTATTTGGGCTATTGTGCCGAATATGCCTATGACAAATAGCTTTGCAAGCTGTCCGGCATTTGGAACAACAAAGTTCATCGCCATCATCGGTGAAATCATTACTACAGAGAAAATCAAAAAATAGAAAACATTTATTTCCGGAGGGTTGTATTCCTTGAGTTTGCGGAGAAGCACGAATGTGCTTGCGGCAAAGAAGGCGGATGAAATCCCTACCAGAGACGGAAACAAGTCGATTCCCGCTGAAGGCTTCACAACAAGCAGCGAACCGGACAATGCAATCAATATTGCCAAAACCGATTTTGACCGTATCTTCTCATGGAGAAAGATGTATGCCAAAAACAAGACAAAAAAAGGCGAAAGGCTGTTGAGTATGACCGCATTTGCGAGCGGGAGAAGCGAAATCGCCCAAAACTGGGTCAGGATTCCAAGAGTTCCGTTCACGGACCTGTAAAGCATAAGCGGGGCGTGGTTGAGCTTCAAAGGTATATTTTCTTTTTTTATTATGTAAAACATTATTATTGCGCCTGTCAGATTTCGTGCAAGAACCTTTTCAAATACCGGAATCCCTGGAGTCCACTTTACAACAATCCCCATGAGTGCAAAGAAGAATGTTGAAACAAGTATCCAAAAGATTCCTTTGCGTTCATTGTCCATGTTTACTCCTGTCTAAATATCAATTGTCGTATTTGGTTTGAGCACTAGCACTTTGCCGCTTTTGACCGATTTTCTGAAAAGCTCGGGGGAGGCTTCTATGAGCGGAAATGTATTGTAGTGCATCGGTATGGATATTTTTGGTTTTATGAAGTCGACCGAACGTACTGCATCGGATACATCCATGGTAAAATTTCCTCCTATGGGGAGCAGCGCGTAATCGATGTTTTCTTCCTCAAGAAGCTTCATGTCCCAAATAAGGCCGGTGTCGCCTGCGTGATATATTTTCAAGCCGCATGTCTCGATAAGGAATCCGCATGGGTTTCCGCCGCAAATGATTCCATTTGCGGTCTTTATCCCCGAACCGTGCGCAGCCATGGCCATTTTGACTTTTCCGAATGGGAACTCATGGGCTCCGCCGAGATGCATGGAGTGCGTTTTCACATTCATTCCGGAAAAGAAAGAAGCCAATTCGAAGTTGCAGACAATCACAGCACCGTTGGATTTTGCGATTTCCACTGCATCACCAATGTGGTCGCCATGTCCATGGGTTACAAGTATATGGGTCACTCCAAAAAGATCTGCCGGGTCGGTTTTGCAAAGCGGGTTTTCCCTAAGAAACGGATCAATAAGGATATTGAAATTTTCGCCCTTCAACTGAAATGCGGAATGTCCGAAATAATGAAGTTCCATGTTGTCACATCCTTTCCAATATTCATTATATAGCAAATGACCGAATCTTGTTTATAATTAATGAAAAACCCGTCAAAAGAATGTGAAAAAAACAAGCCAATTGCTTTCGCAATTGGCTTCTTGAATAATAAGACATTGAAATAATCCTGTTCATTTATTATATGACCCGATGAAAGCTTTGACACAGTCTTTGTTATCCGACTCTATAAGAACCCTTTTCAGCTTTCGGCCTTTCAGATGCTGAAGCATAAAATACTCGTCATTGAAAGGTGGAATCTCAAGCTTGTCCGCATCCGAAAAGCTGCATACGGTATTCATCTTAAAAACAAGCAAAAGCCGCGATTTATAGAGTATTCCGTCATTGTCGATAAAAATTTTTTCTTGCCATGTGCCTATTGTAAGAAACACTGCCGCACCTATAAGGTATCTTGAATCCGTCATGTCGCTTGTGAAGACGATGTAGAGACCAAGAAAAAGCAGAAAAAGGCTTTGCCATTTTCTGCTTTTCTTCAGTGGATATGCCCGAATCATCAGGCTGTCTTACTTTCTTCAAGAGCTTTGAGGTCTTCTTCCCTGGTGCTCTTTCCGTAGAATTTCAAAACGCCCCAAATCAAGGCAACACCGGCAAGCAATGAAATGAATGGATTCATTCCGAGGCCTGCAGGCAAATAACCTACAGCGATGGCTACGAAGGCTACGAAAACTGCATATGGCAACTGTGTTTTTACGTGGTCTATGTGGTCGGCTGCCGATGCCATTGAAGACATTATGGTTGTATCTGAAATCGGCGAGCAGTGGTCTCCGAAAATAGAACCTGTAAGAACGGCTGAAAGAGTTGAAAGCATGAGAGAGTCAACCACGTTGCCATTGAAAGCGGCCGCCAAAGGAATTGCCAAAGGCATCATTATGGCCATTGTTCCCCAGGACGTTCCTGTTGCAAATGCAACCACGCATGAAATTGCGAACACGAGAAGCGGAAGCATGAATGGAGGCAAAGTTTCTGTCACTACGCCTATAAGGTAGTTTGCCGTACCGACATCGCCTGCAACCGATCCTATCGACCAGGCCAAAATGAGTATGATGGCTGTGATTACAAGTGATTTGGCTCCATCGACCCAAGCGTCGAAGGCTTCTCCTATGCTCATTATCTTTTGAGATATTGAAAGTATTATCGCTACGATACTGGCTGTTGCAGATCCCCAGATGAGGGCTACGGAAGCGTCTGCGTCGCCGAAGGCGGTGCGGATTCCTTCCATTGTTGCCGGAAGCTCGGTTCCTCCACCGGAATACCAAAGGCCCACGAACGATACGACTACAAGTGTCAGAATCGGAATTACTGCGTTTGAAACCTTAAGAACCGTGCCTTCGGGAATTTCGCGTTCCATATCGGTTGAAGCCATCGGGTTGGCACCGTCAGCCAAAACTTTCCCTGTGAGGCGTGCGCGTTTTTCAGCAGCATACATTGGTCCGAAATCCCTGAGCATGTACGCTACGAGGAAAACCATTACTATTGCGAATATGTCGTAGAAGCGGTATGGTATCGACCTTAGGAATATCCCGTAAGCGTTGACTTCGAGACCCAATGCGGTCATTGCGTCGTTTATCAGTCCAAGCTCGTATCCGACCCAAGTCGAAATAACTGCCATTCCGGCTACCGGAGCCGCTGTCGAGTCCACTATATAAGACAGTTTTTCTCGGGAAATCTTCATTTTGTCGGATAGGGGCCTCATTGTAGGCCCGACTATCAGCGTGTTGGCGTAGTCGTCGAAAAATACGATGCAACCCATGGCCCAAGTTACAATCTGCGCGCTTCTGGCGTTCTTGGCTTTCTTTGCCAAAGCTTCGGCTATTGCGTGTGTGCCTCCCATTTTGGATATGACACCGATCATTCCACCTATTGTAAGTGTGAAAATCAAAATAGCCGCGTTCCAACTGTCGGCGGCCGAACCCAATATGTAGCCGTCGAGGGTTCTGAGGAAACCGAAGAATATATTTCCTCCGTTGATCATTGTCGCCCCGACAAATATACCGAGGAAGAGCGACAGGATTACTTGTTTTGTTACAAAGGCCAAAATTATCGCTATGAGCGGAGGCATCAACGACCAGAAACCGAAGGTGGCCGCATCGTCACCCCCTTCAGCAAAAACAGGCAAAGCAAGACTGAATAAAAGAATGATTGCCAATGAAAAAATCAAAGCTTTCTTAAAACTCATAATAATCTCCTTTCAAAATTTTTGTAAATAAAAAACAGCCACAGATAAAAGCACCTATGACTGCCATAGACAGCTACACAGTAATCTTTCATCCATGCAAAAAGCGCTTCATTACCAATTGTTGAATGGGAATGACAGTACCAAGCCTGTTCGGACATGGTCCCAAACAATGTTTTCTTCGGGCGTAAACATTGTTTTCGGCAAATACACCTTTCAAGCGGCATCTTTTCCCGTTGTCTGCCGGTCTACTGATTGTATATGCGCCTCTTGTCGCACAAATCGAAACGATTGAATTATTGATATACAAATAAAGTATATTTATACATATATGATATAATAGCAAGAAGTGTTTGTCAAATGAAAACGGATTGTATAAACAATTAAACAATCGTGTGCGAGTTGACAACGGGCAAAGCATGCTGTAGACTATACGAATAAATGAATCGGATAACTTCTATTGTAAGTTGGAGGTGCGGGTGCAATTAGTAATGACCGTCGTTTTATCAGGCATGACGGCATGAAAGGTGTAATCGCCGAAATGTGTGGAAGCTGCCTGAAGTCTTTCGCATGTTGGGGGCATGTCGAAGAGGCATGTCACTGTCATCGAGGTATTGACGTTGATGAGGCGCTGATTTGCAGGGTTTAAAATGATGGATGTCATGCAGCCTTGCTCATGGCATTTTTTGTGCATTCAGGCAATGCATGAAAATCATCTGGATATGGAGGGCGTTGCTTTGAAATTATTTGGAACAATGAAAACTAACGAATTGAACCACCTGGAAATCGGCGGCTGTGATGCGGTTGAACTTGCAAAAGAGCATGGAACCCCCTTGTATGTCATGGACGAGACTCTTATAAGGGAGAATATGAAACTTTTCAAGAATCACTTTGTTTCCGAAAAACTGGATTGCAGGGTTGTGTATGCATCGAAAGCCTTCCTTAATATGGCCATATGCAGAATCGCAAAGGAAGAAGGGCTTGGAATCGATGCAGTTTCCGCAGGAGAACTCCATACGTCGATAAGGTCGGGATTCCCAAAAGAAAACATATACATGCATGGAAACAATAAAACGGAACAAGAACTTGAAATGGCTGTTTCGGAAGGCGTTGGGCGGATTGTTGTAGACAATCTGGATGAAGTGGAAGCGCTGGCTCGAATTACCGAAGAAAAGAAGCTTGCAGCGGATGTCCTGGTAAGATTGAACCCGGGAGTCACTGCACATACGCATCAGTATATTCAGACTTCCAAGCACGACTCCAAATTCGGAGAATCGATTTATGGAAGAAAAATCTTTGAAATCATAAATGGGATATTGGAATGTCCGGGAATGAACCTTCACGGGTTCCATTGCCACATAGGTTCTCAAATAAATGACGAGGATCCCTTCTTCGAGGCCGTATCGGTAATGGCGGACTTCATAAAGGTCGTGGAGGAACGAATCGGATACAAGGCCCGTGAGCTTAACCTGGGCGGCGGGTTCGGAGTTTATTATTCGGGAGAAGACAGCCCAATCAAGCTTTCGGATTTCATGGGGCGTTTGGTAGGGCATATTGAGGAAAAAATCGAACGCAACGAACTGTCTGTGGAGAGGGTCATAATAGAACCCGGAAGGGCAATAGTGGGTAATGCCGGAATAACCTTGTACAGTGTCGGCGGAATAAAGGAAACTTATGGAGGCAAGAACTATATTTTCGTAGATGGAGGAATGGCCGACAATCCGAGAACGGCTCTTTACGATGCCTGCTACGAGGCTGCCATAGCAAACAGGATCAATGAAAGCGCTAATGAAAGGTATGCAATAGCAGGCAAGTGTTGCGAGTCGGGAGACATTATAATCCGCGACATAGAATTGCCGAAAGCAAGAAAAGGCGACCTTATAGCTGTCTTTACGACTGGAGCATACAACTATTCGATGTCGAGCAATTACAACAGGCTTGCCAGACCTGCGGTTGTGTTTGCAGCTGACGGGAAATCGAGAGTCACGGTCAAGCGGGAGACATTGGACGATTTGATAAGAAATGACATCATATAGGAAAGGAGGCATCTTGATATGGCGGTTGTAGTGCAAAAATACGGAGGAAGCTCCGTAGGAACAATAGGGAAAATAAAAAATGTGGCAAGACGTGTAGCCAAAAGGCGTGAAGCTGGAGACCAGGTTGTGGTTGTTGTTTCGGCAATGGGAAAGACAACCAACATGCTCGTTGGGATGGCGAAAGAGATTTCGGAAAATCCGCCAACCAGAGAAATGGACATGCTAATGTCTACAGGCGAGCAGATTTCGATTTCACTTCTCTCCATTGCACTCAAAG
>PKTO01000243.1 GCA_002869095.1 Clostridiales bacterium | reverse complement strand
CCGGGAATCAGAATCGGATGGGTTTGCGCCGGTGAAGAGGCAATGGACATGTTTGTCAAGGTAAAGCAGCGTTCCGATGTCCATACCAATTCGGTCTCACAGATGGAAGTGGCGAATTTTCTTGATAACAACGACATTGACGAGCACATATCCAAGATTAAGGAATTGTATGGAAACAGGCGGGATCTGATGCTTGAAACAATTGACGAATGCTTTCCCCAAGGGGTTGACATCACAAGGCCTGACGGAGGACTTTTCCTCTGGGCTGTTCTGCCGGAAAAGATTGACACAAAGGAAATGCTGAAAAAGGCTGTTGAAAAGAATGTGGGATATGTTCCGGGCGGAGCGTTTTTTCCAAATGGAGGCAATAAAAATACAATGAGGCTCAGCTTTTCAAACATGGAAGAAGAAAAAATAGTCGAAGGAATAAAAATATTGGCTGAAGTCATTAAAGAAGAAATCTAAACCTTTAAAAATCCGCTTTTTAAGCGGGTTTTTTTGTTCTGTGGTATGATAGAATGTGTAAAGAAAATACAATGAACGACTGCAAAGGGTGGTATTGATGATCAGATTAGGAGAAAGGCAATCGCTGCAAATATTGAAAAAAACAAATGAAGGCCTCTTTCTTTCAGATTCTGTCGACGGGCAAAACGTTTTCCTGCCTGCCGCCGAGACGGAAGAAGAAATGAAGGCGGGAGATTCAATCGAGGTATTCGTATACAAGGACAACAGGCAAAACCTTTTGTCCACAACAAAGCAGACAAGGTTGGAAATGGGCGGAATAGCCTTGTTGTCTGTAAAGTCGGTCACGGATTTCGGGGCTTTTCTGGAATGGGGTTTGGACAAGGACCTCTTCCTTCCCTTCAAGGAACAGAGGGGCACGATAAAAGAGGGCGCAAGAGTCTTGGTCAAGCTTTACGTGGACAAGAGCGGCAGGCTTTGCGCAACAATGAAGATATCAAATACTCTAAGCAGCGAAAGTCCATTCAAGGAGGGCGACGCGGTTTGGGGAACTGTCTACGACATCAATCCTGAAATGGGCGCCTTCATAGCAGTTTCCAACCTCTACCATGGAATGGTTCCCAAAAGGGAAATGTTCAAGATATTCCAGATGGGCGAAAAAATAGAAGCCTGGGTTGATTCCGCAAGGGAAGACGGCAAATTGAATCTGACTTTCAGGAAGAAGGCATACGCCACGATGGACGGGGACGCCGACATGCTGCTTGAGGAACTGAAGAAAAACGGAGGTTTTCTGCCTTTCAACGACTCTTCAGAACCCGATGAAATCAGGGACCGTTTCGGCATGAGCAAAAGGGCGTTCAATAGGGCAGTAGGCAGACTGTTCAAGCAGCACATGATAGATTTGGAAGATGGAGGCATAAGGCTTAAACAATAAGGCGGCAAGCAACAGCGGAAAATGGAGAATGGTATATATTATGGATGAAAAAGCAGCTATAAGCGTTGAGGAAGCCCTTAAAGGAAAAGGATACGTCTTTGTCGACATTCGTTCTGAAGGCGAATACGAAGACGACCACATTGAAGGGGCTCATAACATGGCCCTTTTCAACAATGAGGAAAGGGCCAGGATTGGGACAATATACAAAGAGGACAGGAACGAGGCGAAACTCGAAGGAATACGCGTGGCATCGAGCAAACTGGAGGTCCTCTATACTAAAATAAAGGACCTGTCATCCGAATACGAGAGGGTAGTGGTCTATTGCTGGAGAGGTGGAATGAGGAGCCGTACCGTAGTGGCTTTTTTCAGGGCTCTGGGGATGGGAAACGTTCTTCAGCTCGAAGGCGGATACAAGGCTTACAGGAGCATGGTAAACAATTATCTGGAAAAGGACGTTGAAGAGCTGACATTTGTGGTTCTGCACGGCAGAACCGGGGTGGGCAAGACCGAAATTCTCAAGAAACTGAGCAAAAGGGGAATCCACACAGTCGACCTTGAAGCACATGCCAGCAATTCGGGGTCTGTTTTCGGAAGGATACCTTTCGGTGGAAGAGGTCCGAGCCAGTAGCGGTTCGACACACTTCTTTTTGACAATATAAAGGATTGGGACGACTATTTCATACTCGAAAGCGAGAGCAAGCGCATAGGCGACCTGCATTTGAAGGAGAACTTTTTT
>PKTO01000290.1 GCA_002869095.1 Clostridiales bacterium | reverse complement strand
AGTGTTTTGCAGCCCTCCCTGTGGGCCTTTATATAGTCTCCCGCAACGGCGCTTGCTATCTCTTTTTTGCTGTTCAGCACGACATTGACTATGAAGTCTATTTTTATGTGGCTTCCTGTCTCGTCTATGTCCTGCCTGACGGGATTGGTGTCCATGTTGCCCGCCCTGGCCTCTTCCTTGACCATATTGGAGTGGTTTATCTGTATGGCCCTCCGGCTGGACACTCCCGGCATCAGGGCCTTGGCCCCGCCCGAGTATCCCGCGAAATAGTGGTACTCAATATTTCCCAGGCAAACTACGCGATCCGCCTCCGCAACGGGCTTGAATATGTCTACGGGCGTCCCCTTTCCGCAGACCCCAAGGTTCACACAGTCTTCCGCGTCGCTGTCTACAAGCTTAACGCGGCTTTCGAATACTTCGTCGCCTGCCAGCATCCTCTTTTCTTCCTCAGAGTGCTTCCTGTGGCTTCCGAGAGCAAACACCACAATTATGTCGTCTTCCTCTATTCCCCCGGATTTGAGTTCCTCAACCACTAGCGGCAACACGGTTTTGCTCGGCATGGGCCTTGTTATGTCGCTCGTAACTATTGCAACCTTCTCGCCCTTTGAAACGATTTCGCGAAGCCTCTTTGTGCCGATGGGGTTTTCGAGAGCCCTTTTCACTTCGTCCCTGCCTGTGAGAACGTTCTCTTTTTCGTTTGGAAGCAGAGTCCCCAAATGGTTCTTTGGATCGATTTCAAAAGCCAGCTTTCCTTTCCCGTACTTGAGTTCCATTTTCATGTTTCCAGTCCCCCGAATAAAAAGTTTATACTACATGATACCATAGGTTTTGAGCATTATTCACCAAATATGGCTCGGGCTTCTTTGTTTTTTCGAGTCTTTCAAACATATTATCTTATATATTCCGCCAAAAGAGAAGAAGCGTTCACCCTTTTGGATGAACGCTTCTTCTCTTTTGGCGGAGAGCATGGGACTCGAACCCACGGGGCCTTACAGCCTTACTCGCTTTCCAGGCGAGCTCCTTAGCCACTCGGTCAACTCTCCATGTTTTATTTTCTTCTCAGCTCTCTGAAGAATTCCTTCATTATGGCCGAGCATTCGTCTTCAAGGACGCCCTTGACCACTTTCGGGACATGGTACAAAAGTCCGTCACCCAGGAGGTAGTAGACCGAACCGGCGCCTCCGGCTTTGGGGTCCATGGCTCCTATGAAAACCTCGTCTATGCGGGCCTGCATGATCGCCCCCGCACACATCACACAGGGCTCTATAGTAACATAGATTTGCGACTCTGTCAATCTCCAGCCGCCCAGCTTTTCAGCCGCCTTGCCTATTGCAATTATTTCGGCATGGGCAAGAGGGCTCTTGCCGGTCTCCCTGAGGTTATGGCCTCTTGCTATTATTTCGTCCCTTCTCACGATTACCGCCCCGACAGGCACTTCGCCCTTTCGATAGGCCTTTTGCGCCTCTTTCAAAGCTTCCTTCATGTACTCATTTTTATCCATCAGGCCCACCTTGGCAGATTATTTCCGGAATATTTATTGGCAACACAATTATACATTCACTGGCAGGCTGGGTCAAATGGCTGCCCGGACAGGGATTCTGCCAGGTTTTTCGATGCCCCGTAAAAGAGAGTCGTGTCCATTCCGACGGCTATGAGGTTGAATCCCCTTTGCTTGAACCTTAGCGCCTGGTCGGTGTTTGCCGCAAAGATGCCCGCGTATTTTCCGTGCCTTGCGCATGATGCGGTTATTAGGTCAAGCGCTTTTTCTATGGTCTCGTGCTCGACTTGCCCCGGTATGCCCAGGGACTGGGAAAGGTCGAAGGGGCCGACGAATGCCATGTCTATTCCGGGGCAGGCAACTATTTCGTCTAGATTGTCCAGCGCCTTTCGGCTTTCTATCTGGACGGCGACCAGAGTCTCCCTGTTTGCCTCCTTGAAATATTCGAGTATGCTTTTGCTGCCGAATTCCGAGGATCTTGGAAGCGCCACTCCCCTTGCTCCTTGGGGGTGGTATCTTGCCCATTTGGCTATTTCCCCGGCCTCTTCAGGAGTGGAAACCTGGGGAACTACTATTCCCGACACTCCTGTGTCGAGGGCCCTTAAAACATCGGTCCTGCTTCCGCTTGTGGTTCTTGCGAGTGCTGT
>PKTO01000300.1 GCA_002869095.1 Clostridiales bacterium | reverse complement strand
TCCACAAAAGAAACATCTTGTACCAATTCATCCGCTCCGTTTTTACCTAGAATGACATTGAGTATCTCTTCCCACTTCATCGACGAGTCGAACAACATTGAAACATCGTAGTCAACCAGGGGATATTCGGGAAGATGGGCGAATTCGTTTGTTCTCGACGGGTATGTTTTCAAGTTGTCCATGTTGAATTCGAACAGCAGCACTGCAGAGTTGTCGATACCGCAGTCAAGGGCGGCTTTCTTCGAAAGCAAAGCAATGTCTCCAACCTTTTCCCCTTGATGAAGCATATTGAGCCATACAACTCCGTCCGCCCATACGGGCTTCTCCAGTTTATCAAAATCAAGCGGTTCCATGTGTACATAAGCGGGCATTGCCTCAAATATTCCCTTGGCAGTCCTGAAAAGCCGATTCACATCTGCAGCGCTTCCAACCAAGGCTCCAGCCGTGTTTGTAAGCTCAAGAGGAAGGGATTCTTTTGGATCGTATGGGGACGAATAGCTGTGGTCATGCATCACCTGCGCCGTCTCGAATATCATAAACTCATTGAAATACCTGAGATTGCTTGAAACCGCCTTGCATATGTTGGGCAAGAGCGTTGAGCGTATGAGGCTTTCGTTGGGCGATGGAGGCGTCGAGAGAGCAATCATCCCTTCCGTGCTCTGCATTACCGCTTGCACGTAGTCGTCGCTCATCCAAGGATACGTAAAGACTTCCTGCATGCCGCACCTGAATGCCAAGTATTCCTTGATTCTTCTGTCCAGATCAATCTTTATCTGATTGATTGCCCCATCGAATGATGTGGTGATGGGTTTAGGATCGAAATTTTCATAACCATACATTCTTGCGATTTCTTCCATTATATCGTCCGGAATGGAAACATCGCCCGTCGAACGCCATGTGGGAGTTATGACATGCAGAGTGTCCTGATCGTAACTCACATCAAAACCAAGTTGACCCAGCTTGTCCGTCATATATTCATTGGGGATGCGCATGCCGAGCCTTTTCTCCAACCAGCTGAGAGAGACATCGATCTCCGTACGCTTTAGGGGTTCGGGATAGATATCGCTAAACCCGGTGACAGACATGTCCGGATACAATTCCGCAAACATGCCCATTGCCATTGACAATGCCAAATCAGCCCTCTCCGGATCTATGGCCTTTTCATAACGCGTGGCCGCTTCCGTTCGGGTCTCATACCTGGCTGCGGTGCGTCTGATATTTGTAGCTTCAAAATTGGCGATTTCGAGGATCACCTTGTCTGTTTCAGGAAGAACCGAGTCCTTGGATCCGCCCATGACCCCGGCCAAACCTACGGCGCTCTTCTTGTCTGTTATTACCAGATCATTCGTTGAAAGCTTAAGCGTTTGACCGTTAAGGAGCAAGAGTTCCTCCGCTTCTTCGGCACGCCTTACAATTATGTGGCCTTCAATGTTGTCTGAATCAAAAGCGTGGGTCGGTTGCCCTGTGGCAAGCATCACATAATTTGTGATATCAACCAAAGCATTGATTGGCCGCATTCCAACCCTCCAAAGACGACTTTGCACCTCGAATGGAGACGGCTTGACCGAAAGCCCTTCGATTCTTACGCCGATATATCTTGGGCATCTCTGCTTGTCTACCACATCGATTGTAAAATCGGGTGTGTTTGGCGGAACGAAGGCTTCGATATCCATGAGCGGAAGGTCATAAAGCGCGGCAACCTCACGGGCTATGCCGTAATGTCCCCACAAGTCAGGACGGTTTGAGATTGATTTGTTGTCTATTTCGAGAATGACGTCATCCAATCCCAAGACACCGGAAAGCAGTTCTCCAGCCTTCGCTTCAAAAGCGGACAGATCCAATATTTCAGCTTCTTCATTGCTTGGGAACAATTCAGACAAGCCTATTTCCGATGCGGCGCAAATCATTCCGTAACTCTCCACACCACGCAATTTGACATTGCCTATTTCTACAAGCTCCCCTTCGCCATGCCATCTGACCTTGGCGCCGGGCCTCGCAACAGCCACTTTCATGCCTTCAGCCAGATTTATTCCTCCACATACTATGTCACGCACTTCATTGTTTCCTATATCAGTCTTGCATACTTTAAGCCGGTCGGCGTTGGGATGGGGTAAAACCTCTTTAACAAGACCTACTACCATCTCGTCGAATT
>PKTO01000370.1 GCA_002869095.1 Clostridiales bacterium | reverse complement strand
TCAGACTTGCTTTGAATTCAAATCGTCTATTGTTTTCAGCAAAACTGCTTTTGCAATGCCCGGATCGGCTTTCCCGGATGTCTTCCTCATTATTTGACCCATGAGGGATTGCAGGGCCTTTTCTTTTCCTGAAAGGTAGTCCTCAACGACCTTTGGCATTTGGCCGACTGTTTCAATCGCAAGGCTCGAAAGATAGGCTTCATCTTTTATCAGTCTCAGATCGTCTCTTTCGATTATGAAGTCGGGGGAAAGGTTTTCTTTCCACATCTTTTCTATGACTTTTTTCGCCAGCGTATTGTTGATTGTCCCTAAGAAAACCAAGTCGGCAAGACGTGCGAAATCATCACTAATGAAAGGTATCCTGGCATCTTCTCCCTCTTTTGACAGAAGCCTTGTTATGTCTGTCATCATTATATTTGCTGCTGTCTTTGGAGACTTGACTTTTTTTGCGGTCATGTCGAAATAATCCGATAGATATTTGCTTGATACTAATTGTTCCGCATCGTATACGGTCAACTGATAGTCCTTTATATATTTTGCTTTCCGTTCATCCGGGAGTTCGGGCAGTGATTGCCTTAATTCTTCAACATAAGAGTCTCTTATGATTATAGGCATCAAATCGGGATCCGGAAAATATCTGTAGTCGTGGGCGTCTTCCTTCGTTCTCATTGAAACCGACTTTCCGGCAGACTGCTCCCATCTTCTTGTTTCCTGAACTACGGTCCCACCCGATTCAATCAATTTGATTTGACGCAAAGTCTCGTTTTCAATAGCCTTGGAAATGGAAACGAATGAATTAAGGTTTTTCATTTCAGTTCGTGTGCCAAGCTTATGTTCGCCTTTTTTTCTTACAGAGAGGTTTACATCGCACCTGAGAGAGCCTTCGTTCATCCTGCAGTCTGAAACCCCGATATAAAGAAGAATTGCGCGAAGCTTCTGAACATACGCCTTTGCCTCCTCGGCGGAACGGATATCCGGCTCAGATACGATTTCTATCAGCGGAACCCCGCATCGGTTGTAATCAACCAGCGAACCGCCTTCCGAGTCGTGGACAAGCTTTCCTGCATCCTCCTCGATATGAATTCTTGTTATTCCAATTCGCTTTGACTTTCCCTTGACTTCTATATCCACATGGCCGGAATGGCAAAGAGGCAAGTCGTATTGTGAAATTTGATACGCTTTGGGCGAATCGGGGTAAAAATAATTTTTCCTGTCCTGTTTTCCAATTCTCGTAATCTCGCATTTCGTTGCCAATCCCGAAAGAACAGCATACTCCACCACCTGTTCATTCAGAACAGGTAGTGAGCCTGGGAGTCCCAGGCATACCGGGCAGCATTGGGTGTTGGGTTTTGCTCCAAATGAAGTTCTGCATCCGCAAAATATCTTTGTTTCGGTTTTCAGCTCAACATGTACCTCAAGGCCAATCACAATTTCATAATCGTCATTCATCAAATCCACCTCTTTCATATGCATGAGCGGCACGCAGTATTGACGCCTCGTCAAATGCTTTTCCAATCAACTGCATTCCGATAGGCAATCCGTCTTTATCGAATCCGCAATTCATCGACAGTCCCGGCAAGCCCGCAATATTTACGGGGACTGTGTATATGTCACCCATGTACATTTCTATCGGGTTTTCACTTTTTGACCCAAACGGATATGCCGCAGTCGGAGCGGTAGGTGACAGTATAAGGTCAAAAGTCTTGAACAAATTGTCAAACTCGGCTTTTATCAAGCTTCTAACCTGTTGCGCCTTTTTATAATAGGCATCATAGTATCCCGAACTCAAAGCGTATGTCCCAAGCAAAATTCTTCTTTTAACCTCTTTTCCAAAACCTTTGCTCCTTGCTTCCTTGTATAGTTCATCGAGGTTGAAATCCCCCTCGGGCCTGAATCCGTACCGTATGCCGTCAAAGCGGGAAAGGTTTGACGACGCCTCCGCAGATGAAATAATATAATACGCGGGAAGAGCATGTTTTACGCTCGATATTTCGACTTCTTCCACAGAAGCTCCCAGTTCTCTGAAATTTTCAGCCGCCGCTAGAACCGCGCTTTTTACCTCGGAGGCTATCCCCTCGTCAAAGTAATTATTAGGCAAAGCTATCCTCATACCCTTTACATCACTGTCCAGAGATTCCATGAAATCTTCATCTTCCATT
>PKTO01000265.1 GCA_002869095.1 Clostridiales bacterium | reverse complement strand
GATGCTATGAATTGGCTGTTGCCGCTGCTTCCGCTTGTAAGAGAGCAATATTTCATAATCTTCCTCTTTTCTGCAATCTAATTGCTGATCACTATGCCTTCATAAGCATCGACATATATTGAGCCGCCTTCATTTTAAAGGTCTATCCTCCATACAGGCAGCGCTGTCCCCGACTTGATGTCCTGCCATTTCGACAAGGATGTTTTCTTGGTATCGAAAAGATATGTCAAAACAATTTTGCCAATTTCATTCTCCCCGCTCTCCTCCAATGACTCCATGGCCATCAGGAGGGCCTTGGTTGCGGGAATGACTTTCCTGGAGGTTTCTCCTTCCGAAAGGACCTCCATCCATATGCGGTCGAATCCGGCTACTCCGTTGCCGGAAAGCCTTATCTTCATCCTTCCGTTTTCCAGGGGAAGACCGTCCTTCGACTGGACATATGTCATTTCAATGAAACCGTTTTCCCTTTCGATTCCCTGAAGGATTGCATCATCGGGGGAGTATCCCTTTTCCGCCAAAAACTCTTCCGCCAAGCCTTTTGCCGATTCATCCCCGGGTTCTGTTCCCTTTTGAATTTCGCCGTTTTCGTAGATTAGCCTCTTGCCGTCCATAACCATCAGTTTCTCGTTTCCGTTTACATAAACATCATCGGAAAACGTATATTCTCCCAGGAATATTTTTGCGGCCGCTTCCGCATCGACGCTTGCGTATCCAACTTCGAGAGATGCCACTTCCGGCGCATCCATTGGTATTTCACCGTCAAGCAAAATACCCCTGCTTTCGAGAATCTCTTCCACGTCATCTGTCCTCTTGTCCGAAACTTCGGAAATGTTTTCCGAAAATCCGTTTCCCCTTTCCAGATTGTAGAAAAGAAAAGCGTTGGTTATTATGAACGCAATTATCAATATTGTCTTCGCCTTTGTCCAATCCATGGAAGTTTCTCCTTACTCCACCCTGCTGCGATATATTATGTTCCCGTTCCTGACATTGAAATAATAGATTCTTTTTTCTGCAGCGATTCTCCAAACCGGAATCAAGACTTCCCTGCCGTCTTTTTCGTCGAGATAGTAGGCCATTTGAATATTGTCTATGGAGCTCAAGATGTCAAACAACAATTGGTCCATGGATATTTCGCTTATGTCAAGCTCCTTGTCCACAATGTAGGCGGCCGCTATTTCCCTGAAATTCCTGTCTATGACCTTTTGGGGGACAAGTACCGTTCCGGATGGCGATGAATCGCCTTCCCGGATATTCATTTTTTCCCTGAACACTCTCCGCTTGTAATATGTTACCGAATTGCCGTAGACGTCGACGGAAATCGGTCCGCTTCCTTCCCCCGCCCCTTCAAGCACCGGATACCCGTCAATTTTGTAATTGAACAAAAATCTATATCCCTTCATGCCGGATTTTTCGATCTGCAGGCTGTCGGAAAGATAAGCTCCCGCAGGCCATCCTCCATTGTTCCTGACAAAATAAACGGCCCTGTTGAGGGACTCCAAGCGGTCAGGCGCAGGCGCCTGGGTTTGTTTTTCGAGTTTTTCAGTATACTCCAAAAGCCCGTCTGTCTGGATTCTCAGAACTTTTTCCCCGTAGCTGGATATATACATGACAGATCCGTCGTTTTCCTCTATTTTCTTGATGAAATCAAAATTTTCTCCAAAAATCCGGCCGGCCAATGCCGTGATCTGCGTCTTGTCGGAAACTTCTATTTCGGCCGTCATATCAAGCGCCGGAATTTCTTCCTCGAAATTTATGGGGAGAAGTATGTCCGAATCAATCCCCAATATGTCTTCCGTCTTGAAATAGTCGATATGGGGAATAGACCTGACTTCGTCTATCTTCAACGCTATGTTCCCGTCTGTGTTTTCGCCCTTGAGCTTGAGATGGATTCCCTTCGACTTGTCCGCCACATACAATACGTTTTTTTCTGTGGCCGGAATCACAAGACTGTCTATTGCATCCATCCCTTCCTCCAGATTCCATGCTTCATAACCCGAATAAAACAATTCGAGCGGAACCGGAAAAGAAAACTGCAATTTCACGGATTTGTACTCATTTGCTTCCTGCCACTGTTCCCGGCTCAGCGTTTCATATGTGAAATCCTTTTCGATAAAAGCATCCACCGTATCTGCAACTTCAGTCCAGGTCCCATTCGGGTCCGTGAAAAAAATTG
>PKTO01000150.1 GCA_002869095.1 Clostridiales bacterium | reverse complement strand
TTGGCGGTAATCTATTCAGGCGAAGCCATTTATACGGCGGATGAAAACGAGGATCTTGCATACGCAATCCCGAAAGAAGGTACAAATCTTTGGTTCGACTCCATGGTTGTTCCAAAATCGACACAAAATCAGGAAGCGGCTGAAGTTTTCATAAACTTCATGTGCGACCCTGAAATTGCATTCAACAACACTGATTATATTGGCTACTCCACTCCTCATACAAAGGCGAAAGAGATGCTCGACGATGAAATCAAGGATGACCCCGCCGCATATCCGTCAAAAGAAGTGTTGGAAAACTGCGAGGTGTTTGTCGATTTGGGCCAGGAGATGACTGAATACTACAATGAAAAATGGAATGAACTAAAAGCTTCGCTTAACTGAATTTGAATTTATAAGAAAAGGTTGTCCACTTGGGCATCCTTTTTTTATTATCATAAAGCCGGGTCGTGAAAAATATTGACAAACTTGTCTACTGGCAGTAGACTATAATTGTCTAATGGAATACGACAGGAGGTTTGTTTATGGACAATTACAAATTGGGTGATAAGGAACGCAAATTTGCAGATATTATCTGGCAGAAGGAACCCGTAACTACGCGAGAGCTCACGGAGCTGTGCGCAGAGGAATTTTCATGGAAAAGGACTACAACATACACAATGCTTAGGCGTCTTTGCGACAGAGGGATATTCGAAAACAGAAACGGAACGGTATATTCTTTGATGACAAGGGATGAATTCCTGGCGGCAAAGGGGGAACAGTTCATAAACAAATCATTTGGAGGATCCTTGCCGCAATTTGTAGCAGCCTTTACACGCAGGAACAGGCTAAGCGAAAAGGAAATAATGGAAATAAGACGTTTGATTGACATGCAGAAAGGAGGAGGGCAATGATTGACAGCCTATTTCTGAAGATTGTAAACATGAGCATTACAGGGAGTTTTGCAATTGCATCTGTCATGATTGCAAGGCTTTTTCTCAAAAAAACGCCAAAGGTGTTTTCGTATGCGCTTTGGGGTGTAGTTCTTTTTCGTCTCGTATGCCCGTTTTCTATCGAAAGTATGCTCAGCATAATTCCTGTAAACAAGACTTCGATACCTGAGGGAATCTTTTATGCGGGCACACCTCAAATAAACACGGGAGTGGAAAGCGTTGACAATGTTATAAATGCGTATCTGCCTGCGGGGACTCCCCATGCGAGTGTAAATCCAATTCAGGCATGGACCTTTATCGGTGAACTTGTCTGGATAGCAGGCATTTTTGCAATCCTTGCCTATGGCCTTGTTTCTTTTATGTCGCTTAAAAAAAGACTCGAAAATTCAGTGGAAGAAAGCGGAAACATATATGTGTCCGAAGAAATCGACACGCCTTTTGTTCTTGGGATTTTATCCCCAAGGATATATTTGCCTGCTGCTATAAGGGGCGAAGAAAGGGAATACATACTGATTCATGAGAAAACCCATATAAAAAGATTCGACCATATTGCAAAGATATTAAGCTTTCTTGTTTTATGCGTGCACTGGTTCAATCCGCTTGTTTGGGCAGCTTTTTTCCTTAGTGGAAAGGATATGGAGATGTCATGCGACGAGAAGGTAATCAAAAGCCTTGGAGACGGAGTCAAAAGGGAGTATTCCTATTCATTGCTGTCGCTTGCCACAGGCAAAAGGATCCTTGGGGCAACCCCGCTTGCATTCGGAGAGGGAGATACAAGGGGAAGGGTCAAGAATGTGCTCAACTACAGGAAGCCGTCCTTTTGGGTTGTTGCAATGGCTGTATTGATATGCCTTGCAGCTGCGGCGATGCTTATGACAGATCAAAAGGCATCCGTGAAGGCTACCGAATATGATGATGAAAAAGAAAAAATTGAAATAAGTACGGATAATGAAACTGTAGATGCTGTTGTTGCAGAGCAGATTGATGCTGCAATTTCCAAGGCGATAATTGAGCAAAACGCTAAGTGGCATTCGGGTTTTGCGACTGAGTCCCATGTTGTTCTTGGAATGGAGGCAGGTGGCAATGAAGGAGAGGGTTCGGGCTTTACCCTTACAGTGTTTGCAATGGCAATGAACATGGAGTTTGAATATTCGGACGGGTGGTTTGAAGACACCACGGGAAGCCATATGCCTGTGGCCATAACCTTTGATGTAAACGAGGAAGGCGAATATGCTCTTAATGAATACTGGATGCCCAT
>PKTO01000054.1 GCA_002869095.1 Clostridiales bacterium | reverse complement strand
GCACTATTTTCTCTCGGGGAACAATTTCAATTATTATTGAATCCGGTAAATTTCGCCTTAGCGTGGCGGTTTTTATTGCCGGGTCCTCCTCTATGGATTTTTCAACATTTTCTGCCTTAATCAAAAAAATATTTTTACCCAGTATGGATTCAGATATGAAAGCATCTTCAACGTACTTTCCGTCGGAAGATATTGTGCAATCTTCAATAATAAATATGTTCGTCATAAAAACAACCAAAATAACGCCTGCCAAAAGAGTCGCAATGCATAGTGCCGTCCTAAATGCTTTTTTACGCTTCACAGATTCATCATCCTGTCCACTATAGATTTTGTCGCATCGCTTTTCTTGTAAGGATATGCGCATTTCTCCATAAGCTCGATTCTATCCTTGTTTTCGTATAGTTTCAATAATGCATAAGCTAAATTTTGCCCTGTGAGTTCTTTTTCTTCCATCATTAATGCACAACCTGATTTCTTCAATGCCGAGGCATTGTGAAATTGATGGTTTCCCGTCACATTCGGTGAAGGTATCAGAATCGACGGTTTTCCCAATTTCAATATTTCGGCAACAGTAATTGCCCCGGCTCTCGAAACCACAATGTCTGATGCAGCCATATGAATTGCCATTTCGGAGATGTAGGGACAAATTTCGTTATTGCTTCCGCACTCGAAATCCTACATGAATTTTTCAAAATACCGTTTGCCTGTAATATGCGTAAAGTATATTTCTTCATTTTTCAAGATTGTCATGCTTTCCTTTATCCTGTCGTTCAATACGGAAGCCCCTCCGCTTCCTCCCATGCTAAGCACCCTGAACTGTTCCAATGGAAAACCCAATATTTTTCTGGCTTCATTTTTTTCAATTCCATAGAATTCTTTCCTGACTGGATTTCCGGTGTAGTGGACTCTCTTTTTTCGAACGAAATAGTTTTCAGATGATTCGAAGCCAGTCATTATTTCAGTAGCTGACAAACCCAATAGTTTATTGGTCAAACCCGGATAGGCATTTTGCTCATGTATGCATGTCTTGAGTCCCTTGAGCGCCGATAAAAACACCATTGGGCCTGAAACGTATACTCCTGTACCAATTACAAGTTCAGGTTTGAATTCCTTCAATATGCCCATGCATTGCCGCAGTCCCCTGAAACCCGCGTAAGCGACTTTGATGTTTTCAAGTATTTTCCTTCTGTTTATTCCTGCAGCGTCGATTATTTTCAATTCATAGCCGGATTCCGGCACAACCCTGCTTTCAATTCCCCTTTCGGTTCCAACAAAAATTATTTCAGCATCGGGATTTCTTTTTTTGATTTCATCGGCTATTGACAAAGCCGGATATACATGACCTCCGGTTCCTCCGCCTGTTACAATTATCTTCATTTTTAAGCCCTCGTCCCTTGCATTGAAATATTCATGAGTATACCCATTTCCGTCATAAGAATAATCATCGAACTACCTCCATAACTTATAAATGGCAGTGGAATTCCTGTAACCGGCATTGAGGAAGTTGCAACTGCGATGTTTATGATTACTTGAAAAGCCAGCATCGACATAATCCCCGTAGCCAAAAGAGTACCGAAAAGATCCGGCGCCTTTTTTGCGATTTTGACTCCCTTCAATATCAATGCCATATAGAGTCCCAAAACTATCAAGCACCCCACAAGGCCCAATTCCTCACCTATTGTAGCAAAAATGAAATCATTTTGCGGTTCGGGTATGTATAGTTTGTTTTGCATTCCCTGTCCAAGCCCTACGCCAAGCAAACCTCCGGAACCCAATGCATACAGGGATTGAATAACCTGGTACCCGCTCTTTGCGGCATCGGCAAAAGGATCCTTGAAACTCAAAAATCTGGCATATCTGTATGTGCTGCTTTTCACAAAATATGCAGCAGCCGCAATTCCTATAACCACGATTGCAGCAAGATGCCTCCACAACATTCCTGCAACGAAAAGCATCGCGAATGCAATCAATATTATTATAACCGAAGTCGACATGTTCGGCTGCTTGATGATCAAAGCCGAATATATTGCAGCCATTGCCAGATACGGCAAATTCCCTTCTATGAATCGACCTATTTTCTTGTTTGTCTTGGAAAGGCTGTTAGCCAAGAAAACAATAAGGCACAGTTTTGCAACTTCTGACGGCTGGAAGCGGAATCCGGCTACTTCTAGCCATCTCTTTGCATAGTTGATTTCAATCCCAAATGATGTCAGAACCATTATCAACAGCGCAAGTCCTATGAAATATGCAAAAGGCGCCACTTTCGCTATCAAATGATAATCCACCATCATTGTAGCAAACATTATCGCAAGCCCCAGAACAACCCAAATAATGTCTTTGATCAGAAAATAATAAATGTTGTCCATTTTATCAAGTGCGTAGTAGTAGCTTGAGCTGAACACCATTATCACTCCGATGATAAGCAAGACAAGAATCAAGGTCAACAGGTACGCATCGATTCTGTTTTTTGATTTCATAAATCAATCCCTCAATTCCCGCACTCTGCCTTTGAAATCCCGTCCCCTGTATTCGTAGCTTCTATACATGTCCCAACTTGCGCATGCCGGGGAAAGCAAAACGCAATCTCCCTTTTCTGCAATTTCATACGCTCTCTTTACGGCATCTTCCATGTTTTCAACTTTGCATATTTCATGGAAGCCTTTTTTTTGTGCGGCGGCTATTATTTTTTCAGCCGTTTCTCCCAAGACTATCATTTCCTTTATTTTTCCATTGAATGATTCTATGAAATCCGAGAAATCGCTTCCTTTATCCATTCCTCCGGCTATCAGAACTATCGGTCCCTCGAAGGCTTCGATTGCCTTTATGGCTGCATCGGGATTCGTTCCTTTCGAATCATTATAATACTTGACTCCCTTTATTTCGTCGACAAATTCTATTCTGTGCTCCACACCTTCGAAGGCCATAAGGCTATGCCTTATGATTTCGACGTCTATGCCGTGGCAATCCGCTATTGCAACCGCTGCAAGAGCATTCTCGATATTGTGTTTCCCCGGTATGAATATTTCTTCCGTCCCACAGACTGTCCTCTTCAAACCAGAACGGTTTATAGAAATTTTTTCTTTTGATACGCATACTCCCTCTTGAAGTTCCTCTCTTGCCGAGAAATATATTGTTTGCAATCCATCATTCCTTATTTCTTCACCCATTTTCCTTGTGGCTGCATTGTCATAATTAAGAATAATTTGACCTGTTTTCATGTTCATGAAAATTCTTTTTTTTGCTTCAACATATGCTTCCATGCTCCCATGACGGTTCAAATGATCCGGAGTGATGTTCAATATTGCCGCAGTTACAGGTCTGTAGTTTTCTATCGACTCAAGTTGGAAACTGCTTACTTCTGTTATCAAATAACTGTTTTCGTCAGTAGAATCCGATACGCTAACCGCCGGAATTCCGATGTTCCCGATTACCCTGACATCCTTGCCCGCGTTTTTAAATATTTCACCGGTCAGTGCAGTTGTTGTAGTCTTTCCGTTTGTACCCGTTATTGCTATTATCTTTCCGGCAGACACGGCTCCCGACAGTTCCAGTTCGCCGATCACCTGAATCCCTTTAGCTTTTGCATCTTTAATAAAAGGCAAATCCATCGGGACGCCGGGACTTAACACGACCATTTCAAAACCTTCGGCGGATTCGTGATTTCCGCCGGTTGAAATTTCAACATCGATTCCGTCAAGCTTTTTTATGGCGTCACTAAGTTCGCTTGCCTCTTTTGAATCGCAAATGGTAACTTTTGCCTCATGAAGCGAAAGATATTTTGCCGCCTCCAATCCGGATGCAGCCATTCCAACAACTAGTATCCGTTTATTTTTCAGTTTCATATTATTGCTCCTTTGTATAAAATCAATCCTGATATCAGCACCGCTAAAGCGGTAACACCCGCGAATGCAAAAACAATCTTTCTTTCCGGCCATCCCGACAATTCAAAGTGATGGTGTATTGGGCTCATGCGAAAAACCCTCTTTTTCCTGGTCTTAAAGCTTATCACCTGTATAATGACAGAAAGCGATTCGATGAAATATATGAAACCGTAAAGCAGAAGCAATAATTCTATCCTAAGCAGTATTGCTGAAATGCAAACATACGCTCCCAAAGCCAAGGATCCCGTATCCCCCATAAAGACTTTTGCCGGTTTTTTATTGAAAACCAGAAACCCTTGCAGAGCCGCAATGAAAAACACCGCCACATGAGCAAATCCACCCATCCCGATAAACTCCGAATAGAAAAAGAACAGAATCGAAATGATAATCGTGACACTTGAAGCCAAGCCGTCCAAGCCATCCGTCAGATTAACACTATTTACTGTTGCAAGGATGAATATCATCAAAAACGGCGCCTTCAACCATCCCATGTCTATGGATGCACCGAAGGTATGCACCAGCAACCTATTGTCGGTCAAACCGCTATTGTACAGCCATAACACTACAAAGGCAGCAACAAGCGACTGCATGGCAAGCTTCTGATAGGCTCTCAAACCTAGATTCTTCCTTTTAGCAACCTTTAAATAGTCATCTATGAATCCTATCGATGCAAATAATATAAATCCACAAACAAGTATCTGCAAACCTGCGTTTTCCCTCTCCCCCAAAACCATATAAGCCAATAGAATGGGAAAAATAAAAATCAGCCCGCCTATTGTAGGCGTTCCGCTTTTCAACATATGCGAAGACGGTCCCTCTTCCCTTATTGATTGGCCTACTTTCAATTTTTCCAAATAAGGTATCATTATTTTTCCAGTTATCATCGTAATAAACAGAACTGTAATAAATTGAATATAGATATTATGCATTTTTTAATATCTCCTTGTAGACTTCATCCATTTTTGTGCTGTGGGAGCCTTTGAATAGAATCGAATCCCCAGCACTCATCAATTCTGTCAACGCTTTCGCCAGACGATCATTGCTTTCAAAAACCTGTACATCTATCCGGCCGATCCCATTCATCTCGGCGCCTCTTTTGTATTCTTCGGCATATGACCCCGTAACCATAAGAATATCAATCCCGCTTTCCGCCGCTTTCTTGCCGATTTCCATATGCATTTCTTTTGAATATACCCCCAGTTCCAGCATATCCCCAAGCACAGCAATCTTTCTTCCCGCCATCATCGAAAGTGTTTCTATCGCTGCAGACATCGATGAAGGATTGGCGTTGTAGGTGTCATTGACCAATGTCATTTCTCCAATTTCAATTATTGCTCCACGGACATCGTCACCATGGTATTTTTCGATTCCACGGACTGCCGCTTCAGGGTTTACTCCAGCCTTCAGAGCTGCAGCAAAAGCCAACAATGCATTGATTACATTGTGACCTCCCTGAACATTCAATGAACACTTATATTCACATCCTTCATGCACAATTGTAAATCTGCTTCCCTTGCCCCAGAGTACAATGTCTTTTGCACAGACATCATTGCCGTCCGCTTTGCAGGCACCTGCAAATATTTTGCTGTAAGCGGTGTCCTTTATTTTTAATGATTTAAGGAAACAATCATCACCATTTACAATCAACACTCCTGTTTCATCCATTGTTTCGCATATTTCCATTTTTGCGGAAAATATGTTTTCTTTAGAACCAAGCCTTCCTATGTGGGACTCCCCTATGTTTGTTATAACAGCAATATCAGGCTGCGCTATGCTTGCCAGCAATCGTATCTCCCCTTTGCTGTTCATTCCCATTTCCAACACTACGATTTCATGTTCTTTTTCCAATTCAAAAAGAGTCAAGGGCAATCCTATGTCATTGTTCAAATTGCCATGATTCTTATGGACATTGTACTTTTCATTCAATGCGCAATAAATCATTTCCTTCGTCGTTGTCTTGCCGGCGCTTCCGGTAACTCCTACAACCAAGGGTTTTACCTGGTCCAAAAAAGCTTTTGCAATTTTTCGCATGGCTTCATGGCTGTCTCCCACTATTATCATTGTCGCATCTGCTTCAAAATGTTTTTCCGAAACAACAACCGCTGCTCCTTTTTTAACTGCAGCTCCAATGAAATCATGTCCGTCATAATTCGGACCCTTGAGCGCAATGAATGCATCTCCAGGTTCAACTTTTCTTGAATCGATCACAATACGCTTGATTTCTTTTACGCTGTCAGGCGTTTCTTCAATTTCAACGCCAAGAATATCCGCCAATTGGCTTATTGTAAGGTCTCTCATATAATCGCCTCCAATACGCTTCGGGCAACCTGAAAATCATCATGTTCAAAACTTTCATCCCCTATTATTTGAAGCTTTTCATGTCCTTTGCCGGCAATGAGAACAACATCGCCTGCTTCAGCCAAAATTATCGCTTTTCTTATAGCTTCTTTCCTGTCCCTTATGACTTCGTGCCGGCCTTTTTTCATTCCATTCTCGATCTGCATAATTATATTGTTTGCATCTTCACGCCTGGGATTGTCGTCTGTCAGAATGACAAGATCGGCACCAGATGATGCGATTTTACCCATCATTGGACGTTTGAAAGGATCCCTCTCTCCTCCGCAACCGAAAACTGCAATCAATCTGCCTTTTTTATATTCGTTTATAGCCTCTATCACATTTGACAATGCATCGGGTGTGTGGGCATAGTCAACTATTATTTCGATTCCCAATTTTTCAGAACCTGGAACCTTTTGAAAGCGGCCTTTTGCGCCCTTCAAATCCCATAATACAGATTGAAGCTCATCAATATCAAAGCCCAATTCTTTCAGCACCGCATAAGCCGCCATTTTGTTGTAGGTTTCAAACCTGCTAGAGGACTCGATTTCAATTTCGCCGCATGAGGACTTTATTGTCGTTATTCCATGCGCTTCATTTCTTTCCGAAATTATGTCCGCTTTGTTTTGCATTCCATAAGTCAGAACTCGCTTGCCCTCTTTTTTCAAAGCGTTCATATATTCATTCCCATAATTGTCATCAATGTTTACAATCGAAGCCTTGTTTGATTTTTTCATAAGCATGTACTTGGCATCCGCATAATTCCCCATTGTTTTATGGAAATCCAAATGGTCTTGCGTAAGATTAGTAAAAACAGATATGTCGAATTCAATATCCTGTACCCGTAAAAGAGTGAGAGCATGCGAGGAAACTTCCATCACAACATAATCAATCCCTTTATCCAGCATGGTCTTGAATATCTTATGCAGTTCAAGGGATTCAGGAGTTGTTCTGCTTGACGGCCAAATCTCATCATTCATTCGTATCTCAATCGTTCCAATCATGCCCGTCGAAAGTCCCAGTTTCCTTAGGGCGTTGAAAATATAATTCGTGACCGAAGTCTTGCCGTTGGTGCCTGTAACGCCCACAACCGTTATTTTTTTTGAAGGACTTCCGAAAAACCGGTCGGACAAGGTTGAAAGCATGCTTCTTGTATCATCAACAAGCAAAACCGCAGCATCAGGATATTCGGTTGCGATTTTGCTTGTCCAAGACAAATCTTCCACAACAAAAACCCTCGATCCGTTTTTATAGGCTTGAGGAATATAGTCATGTCCGTCAGTTTCAAAACCCTTTATGCAAACGAAACAGTCACCGGGTGCTGCAGTTCTCGAGTCGCAAGAGATATTTTTAACAATCGAATTCAAACCCTTGCCTCCGAAACAAGAAACATAATCATTCTCTTTAATCAATTCTCCTAGCCTCATTAATATCCACCTTCATTCGGTTCATAATTAAAGAAGGCAATTTCGCCATTCAAATTGCCATCTCTAATATTATAACATATTCACATGTTCCTCACTCCACATATATGATAACGCTATACCCCTCCATTGCTTCAAATCCCGCATACGGATATTGTTCCAAAACCTTGTGTGTATCGTCAAGGTTTTCGATTTCAGGCACTATCTCGCATCTCAAACCAATTGAGTCAAGTTTTGCCAATGCGTCTTGCGCATCCATCCCGTTCAAATCCGGAACAAGAACAGAATCATTATTCAATATTTGAAGTTCTGTTTCTGTGAATTCCGGCTCTACCGCCATGCGTATCAAGCTTTTTTCCATTATTTCCTTCGCCAAAGGCGCCGCTGTCAAACTCCCGAAATGGCTTTCTTCAGGCTCGTCAATAACTATCAGTATCGCCAGTTTGGGATCATCTACAGGTGCCACTGCTATAAACGAAGCTATTACGCTGTTTTCATCATAAGCGCCGTTGACAAGTTTTTCGGCTGTGCCGGTTTTACCGCCAACTCTGTATCCCGGAATATAGGCTTCTTTCCCCGATCCGTTGAAAACAACACTCTCCATCATCAGCCTAACTTCCATGGAAGTGCTTTGCGAAACCACCTGCCTCTTAAAGACTGGATCAAATGTCTCTACAATATTTCCATCGTTGTCAGCCAATCCGGAAATCAATCTCGGTTCCATAAGCCTTCCATCATTAGCCAGTGCCGAAACCGCTGTCAACAACTGAATCGGTGTTATTGACAAACCATGGCCGAATGACATCGTTGCAAGTTCTACCGGACCGGCCTTCCCGATTGGGATTGTCAATCCTCCCGACTCTCCCGGCAACTCTATTCCCGTCTTGCCCCTGAATCCAAAAGCCTCAAGATACTTGTAGAATTTTTCCTTCCCCAGCTTCTGCGAAAGCTCTACAAATACGGGATTGCATGAGTTCTCAAGAGCTTGGGTAAGTGTCTGCTCTCCATGCGGTCTGTAATATCGCCAACATCTTATATTTTGACCCGCTACATTTATAGATCCCGTTGCATAGAAGAGAGTATCGGGCCTGGCCACATTTTCTTCCAGAGACATTGCTGCTGTAATCAATTTGAACGTCGAGCCAGGTTCGTATGTGTCGCTCACAATTGGATTTCGCCATAATTTATTCCAATAAGCCTGTTTTTCAACATCTTCCAAGCCTTGATATTCTATCAATTGGCTTTCATCAACCGGAATTCTAGGAGAATTCGGATTGTAATCCGGATATGCAGCCATGGATAGGATGTCTCCCGTTCTCGGATCCATCATTATTGCCATTATTCTTTTAGCCTTCAAGTCTTTCAGGCCCTTTTCAATTACTTGCTCGGTATAATACTGCATTACCTCGTCGATTGTCAGTATTACATTCAATCCGTCTTGCGCGCCATAATACTTGTCTGTTCCAAAAGGGAGCTGGCGTCCGAATACGTCCGTATTTCTTATCCATCGGCCGCTCAAACCGGTCAGGTATCGGTTTAGTTCCAATTCCACCCCAGCCAAACCTCTGTTGTCGTCCGTAGTATGTCCAATTACAAAAGCCCCCAAATCATCCAGGGGGTAATACCTCTTTTCGACTTCTGTATGCCAGACGCCTTCGAGATTCAACGAACTTATTTCTTCAACTTTTTCCTTGTCTACCCACTTCCCGATACTTATAAGACCTGCTCCTGAACTTATTTTATCGTGCATTTCTTGCGGATCTGATTCCAAAATATCCGAAATCAATTTGGATGAAGTCTCCGGACTTGTTATCCGATTGGTGTCCGCCCAAATATTGTACAAAGTCATGTTTACCGCTAATTTTTTAAGGTTTCTGTCGAGTATTTCTCCACGCTGGGCAGGTATTGGTATGTCCTTCGTCTGTTGGACTACTGCCATATCGCTATATTTTTCACCATCAATTATCTGTATTTTTACCAACCTTGCTGATAGAAATGCAAAAGCAACTATTACAATTGCAAGAGTAAGATTCAACCTTTGTTTTGGTGTTCTAAACAGGGACATGCAATGCCTCCTTCAAATCAATCTCCCATAAATTTCAAGCTTAAAATGGAAGAGTAAATGTTTCCTATAAAGCCTCTTTCCGCCGGCTCGACAGATTGCGAAGCAATTGATACACGCGTTATTCCGTTTTCTTCTCCAGTTTCACCCAAGTAAACTATCTGCTGTCTTTGTGGGACTTGCATTCCCAATTCGTGTACAGCCTTGTCTTCAATTATACTGGTTTTATTCATCGCTTCCAACTCAATTTTATATTTTTCGATTTCAATCTGCAAATCATTCATGGCTTGCTTGTGTTCATATACTTGGTATTTTATTTCACTTATTGCGGCATAGCCAAAAAGTATGCTAATGAATAAGAGGCCGGTCAAAACAATCGCCATGAACAGTTTTGTGGCATAAAAAGTCTTCTTCTTTTTATTTTCCCTTCTTTTTGCAGGAATGCTTGTTTCATTGAAATCGTATTCCATGTATTTTTTATATGCTACTGATGTCATAAAAGGTCGCTCCTTCCTTCCATCTATACTCTTTCAGCTATTCTAAGCTTTGCGCTCCTGGCTCTCGGATTTTTTTCTATCTCTATTTCAGATGGCACTATCGGTTTCCTCGTTATTATTTTTATTTCCCTTTTCTTGTCGCATTTGCATACAGGCAATTCAGGCGGGCATATGCAATCTTTTTGCATATATTTAAAAGTGTTTTTTACAATCCTGTCTTCCAATGAATGGAATGTTATTATGCAAATCCTGCCTTTTTTATCCATGCACGAAATTGCATCTTTTATTGTTCTTTCAATAATTCCCAACTCATTGTTTACTTCAATCCTTATTGCTTGGAAAGTCCTCTTCGCCGGATGGGGCCCATCCCTTCTGGCCTTTGACGGAATGGCCTTCTTAATTATTTCAACCAATTCTCCAGTCGTTTCAATCGCCTTGATTTTTCTTTCGTTTTCAATGAATTCGACAATCCTGGCAGCCCAGTTTTCTTCGCCGTATTCCTGTATCACTCTTTTAAGCTTTTCCTTTTCATATGTATTGACTACTTCATATGCCGTCAGACTTTTGGAAGCATCCATTCTCATGTCAAGCGGTGCGTCCTGCATGTATGAAAAACCTCTGTCCTTGTTGTCCAATTGATATGAAGAAACTCCCAAATCAAGCAACAATCCATTTATCTTTTCTATTCCATTTCTTGCAAGGATGTTTTTCAGATCATAAAAATTGTCGTGGACAAATTTTATGTTTTCTTTATGTTCAGCCAGGCGCACTTTCGCATGCTCCAAAGCTTCTTTGTCCTGATCTATGCATATCAGTCTTCCCTTATCGTCGAGCCTCTTTGCGATTTCTATTGAATGGCCGCCGCCGCCGGTCGTTCCGTCGACATAAATACCGCCGCCCACTATTCTCAAACCATCAATCGCTTCTTTCAATAGTACCGATTCGTGTGAGAACTCCATTATTGTTGCCCCCTTTAAATTCCCAACAAGGCCATTTTTTCAGCGATGTCGTCATAATCCACATTATCGGCGGCATTGTATGCATCCCATTGTTCCTTGTCCCAAACTTCTATTCTTGTTGAAACCCCTATGATTACAACATCTTTTTCCAAATCTCCGTATTGTCTCAATACCGGAGGTATAATTATTCTTCCCTGTTTGTCGAGTTGGCATTCCGCCGCTCCCGCAAAAAACATCCTGGTGAAAATCCTGGCATCTTTGCTGGCCAATGGAAGTTCTTTAAGCTTTTCCTCGAAGTTGGAAAATTCATTTTTGGGGAAAATGAACAGGCATGAATCCAATCCCTTTGTTATATAGAAAATTTCTCCAAGGGATTCCCTGAATTTGGACGGGATGTTTACTCTGCCTTTTTTATCCATCGTATGTTGAAATTCCCCAATAAACATGTTTTCACCCCATTTTATGGGATTTTACCCCACTTCAATACACTTTAAACCATATCTATTAATTCTATGCGCAAAATAGTATCCCTTCTTTTTTTTAAAAAAACTTTTATTTTTTTCACAAAAAAAAGACTCCTATGAATAGAAGTCTCCGTTTTCCTGCCATACGCATTCAATTTTTAAAAAATATCATCTTTTTTCTCTTCCTTTAATCAAATAAAATCCGGCTCCGGCACAAATCATGGCCAGGCTTACAAGTTGTGCCACGCGGAAATTGCCAAGCATCAAACTGTCCGTTCTGAGCCCCTCAATGAAAAATCTCCCAAGTGAATAGAGCATCATGTACAAGGCAAACAATTGACCCTCAAATTTCTTCTTTTTTCTTATGGACATCAGGAATATGAAAATCATCAAGTTCCACAAAGATTCATACAGGAATGTTGGATGAACGCCAACTCCATTGATGGTGATTGCCCAAGGCAAATTCGTCGGGCCTCCGTAAGCCTCTTTGTTAATGAAATTGCCCCATCTTCCTATCGCCTGCCCGAGAATAAGGCCCGGAGCGCACAGGTCCGCCAATTTCCAGAATTCTATTTTTTTCAATCTCGAATATACAATGGCTGTGATGGCTCCCCCAATAACGGCCCCGTGTATTGCCAGACCGCCTTGTCTTATGTTTATCATTTTCAATATGTCTCCGCCGTAATATGGAAGGTTGAACAAGACATAGTAGGCCCTGGCGCACAAAACGGCAATAGGCACAGCAAAAATTATAAAGTCCAAAATGATGTTTTCATCAATTCCCAGCCTTGCAGACTCCCTCATGGCAATAAAAACACCAAGCACCAATCCTATGCTTATCAGTATTCCATACCATCTGATTCCAATCCCAAAGACTTCAAATGCTATTGGGTTCATAATCAATAAACCTCCCCGTCATTCGGATAAACAACACTCAGGGCCGTCTTTCCTTCAATCCTGTAATTTTTCTGCATGCTTGCATAAGTTTCGTAATCGAATTTCTCCAATTCATTGAAATAATTAAAAAAATCGATTCCCTTGTGATAAGCAGAGACATAAGCATTCGCGATGTATTCCAACGAATTAAGGTATATAAGCGATTCGCCTTTTAATTTTTTCTTTATTCTGTCGAAATCTTCTCTTTTCGGATTTTTCTCCAAAAATTCAACAAACGCGTTTTTTAAAAGCTCGTACGTCTCTTCCGGTTTTTCACTCTCTCCACCAATTATAATATGTCCATAAGCGGGTCCATAATTATAGTCATATCCGAAATTCTTTCCTATCATTCCCTCTTCATAAAGATCGTTGTACAAATTCGAACCTTTTCCCAACATGCTGTTTAAAAATATGTCTATGAAAATTTCCTTTTTTAATATGTCGGATTCGATTTCAGAGTCATGGTGGCATTTGATTCCCATATAAAAAATCGGACTGGCTATCGAAAACGATTCTCTGTTTATTTCTTTTACAATCGGATCCAAATCCTCATGGACAATTCTTTCTATGCTCGTATCCCTTTTCTTGAAATCATTCGTAATCGTTCCTTCTATTACATCTATCGCCTTGAACCGGTCTATGTCCCCTATGAGAAAAACAATCATGTTTTTGGGGCTGTAGAAAGTCCTGTAGCATGTTGCAAGCTTTTCCTTGTCGATTTCCCTTATGCTTTCCACCGTGCCTGCTATGTCTATATGCACAGGATGATTTGAATACAAAAGTTTAAGTATGTTGATATATGCCTGCCACTCAGGATTGTCTTCATACATCATTATTTCCTGCTTGATTATACCCTTTTCCTTCTCGACGCTT
>PKTO01000172.1 GCA_002869095.1 Clostridiales bacterium | reverse complement strand
GTAGGCGGAGGATTCATAGGTGTCGAAATCGCCGAGCAGATAAAACTGAGCGGCAAGGAAGTTGTGCTTGTCGAGGTTGCTGAAAAGTGCCTTTGGACAGCATTTGACGAGGAATTTTCATCAGAGGTTGAGACTTTGATGACCGATATGGGAATAGTGCTAAGAACAGGAAGAAAGGTCATGGAATTTGTAGGCGACGGAAAAGTCGAGGCCTTGCTTCTTGACAACGGCGAAAAAATTCCAGCCGATCTTGTAATACTTGGAATGGGCGCAAGGCCAAACACCGATTTGGCTGAAAGCATGGGAATAGAGCTCAACAAGAGAAAAGCCATTGTCGTCGACGAGTACATGAGGACATCGGACAAAAACACTTTTGCCGTTGGAGACTGTGCAGAGAAGAAATGCTTCTTCACAAGAAATTCCGTTCCAATATTGTTGGCATCCACAGCTGCCGCCGAGGCCAAGATTGCAGGAAGCAACGCTTTCCATCTAAGGCTGATCAAGTCAAACAAGGGAACGATAAGCGCTTTCGCAACAAAAATCGAAGGAAGGTCCTTCGGAGCCGCAGGACTGACCGAGCGCCAAGCCAAAGCGGAAGGCTTCGAAATAATGACAGGTTCATTCTCTACGATGGACAAGCATCCGGGATCGCTTCCGGGAAGCCAGAAAATAAACATCAAGCTCGTATTCTCAAAATGCTCGGGAGTAATAATGGGCGGACAGATATCAGGAGGAGACAGTGTGGGTGAAATGGTCAATGTATTATCGCTGGCCATTCAAAAGGCTGCAACATCGACCGAGCTGAATGCATTCCAGGTAGCGACACATCCGCTTTTGACTGCATCACCTGTAGCTTACCCCATAAATGCGGCTGCGATGGACATGTGTTCGAAGAAATGTGCGCATTTGAACGAGGACCTTGAAATATAGCAAGCAGGCATGGCCATTGCAAAACATGCATGCTCCGGTTCCCTCTATCGAAAAACATGGAGCTGCATCATAAAAGCAGTTATCAAAACTCGAAATGGCAGGGTTATGTTTAAAGTAGGATTTTGTTTGCCCAAGGGCGAACAGCGGCAATCGGACAGGACCATATCAAAAGGAGGATTGTTTCATGAACAAATTCAGAGTATCTTTGCAAAAGGGCTTGAACCAGTTGAGGGAATCGTTGGTGAATGAAGGATATGAAGTTTGTTATGAAGGAGAGTGTGCGGCAGAACCTGATGTTGTCATTGTCTCAGGGATTGATTCAGCTTATGAGGGGATCGAAAACACACAATGCATGATCAATTCTTCCGGAGAAACGGGAATGCTCCTTATCGATGCCACCAATCTGACACACCAAAAAGTCATGGATTTGATCAAAAACAACCATTGTGGCAAATAATTAAAGGAGCAGGCCGAAAGGCCTGCTCTTATTTAAGTATTTGACATGAAGCCAAAGAGTAGTAAAATACATATATGAGAGGAGGCTTAAAATGGAAAAAGCAAACAATATATCTATGGTGTCGATAAGGCGCCTGCCAAAGTACTATAGATATCTCGAAGAGCTCATGGACAGGGACGTAAGCAAGATATCTTCAAAGGAGCTTGGTTCGATAATGGGTTTCACCGCATCGCAGATAAGGCAGGACCTAAACAACTTCGGAGGCTTCGGTCAGCAGGGGTATGGTTACAATGTGAAGGAACTTCATGATGCAATCGGCAAAATACTCGGACTGGACAAGGAATACAAGGTGATAATAATCGGTGCCGGAAACTTGGGCCAGGCTCTTGCCAACTACAATAATTTTGGGAAAGCCGGTTTCAAATGCATTGCGATGTTTGACAAAAATCCTAAAATGATCGGTTTGAAAATCAGGGACGCGGAAGTCATTGATTCAGACAGGCTGTGTTCCTTTCTCAGAGAAAATCATGTAGACATAGCTATAATAGCCACAAATGCGGAGGCTGCGCAGGAAGTGACCCAAAATGCAACAGGATGCGGAGTCAAGACAATCTGGAACTTCACGAACACAGACATTGAGGTGCCGGAAGATGTAATTGTCGAGAACGTGCATCTCATAGAAAGCCTTTTCACCCTTTCATTCTTGATGAACAACAGATAAGAAAATAAAAACGGACCCATGGGGATAAATCCTCGGGTCCGTTTTTTTATGCCTGTTTTACTGTTGAAAATTAAGGGTAAATAAATGTTGACACCCGG
>PKTO01000019.1 GCA_002869095.1 Clostridiales bacterium | reverse complement strand
GCTGCCGCAATTGCAAAGAAAAGAGCCGCCAGCAATATTTTCTTTTTCGCTTTCATTTTCGTCCCCTCCTCATTGCATCAGCTTCAGTCCGTAAGCTCCATAATTATTGACTGTATCGTCTATGTCTCCGCTTGCCACGTATTCCATGAACCTTCCTACCACTACCGCATCTCCGTCCACATTCCTGGTGTCTTCAACAAAGAATACTGCGAATCCGCTCACCTCGATCTGGTCCCGCCCAAGAGCGTCGAACGAATCCACAACCGGTATTGTCCAGAGCCGTATTGAATCCTTCGTGAAGCTTTCAAAAGTGCAGTTGTCGTTTCCTAGAATGTAGTTTATTCCATCAATTGTCGGTCCGCTCATGTCCCCCGGCTCCGTATCTATCAGTTCCCCGATTGATATTTTTCCGCTGTACCCGAACTTGACATTGTCTTTGAAACTGGCGGCACCTCTAAGTCCGAGCGCAACGGCTCCGTAGTTTCCTGTTTCACCATCGCCGGCGCCTTCCTTAAGCGTCACGCTTTCTCCGTAGCTGAATTCGTTCCATTCCACGGCAAAGGGCCGCAAACCGTCGTATACGGATCCGACCGCACCAAGCTTTACATAGGAGCTTTGGCTGACCTCCTTGCTTGAAAGCCCGAAAATCCGCGCAAATCTGTAATTGACTGTTTGATCTGCGGTAACCCTGATCCCGCATGCGTCCTCGTCTATGTCAACCAAAATCCTTCCCGGCACCGCTCCGTTTGCCTCCGCATATTCGATGGCTATGTTTCTTGCCGCATCCGGATACATGGGAAGTTCCTGCCCTCCGGCCAATGAGGCCGCGTCGACTGCGTTAAGCAATCTGTGCTTCTCGACCATTACAGACCCGACATCTATGACAAGTGCCGACATTCCGATGATTGCAGAAAGTACTATTGCAGTCATTACCATTATGTTCCCCTTTTGATCAAGGCTTTTTTTCATGCGAATCACCTCTCCGTCCTTACTCCATCCTCATGGATGTCGTTATTTCGATGTGGTGCGGATTGTCCAAAATCGCGCTTATAATGGGTGTTACCAGGTCTATGTCGTATGATACTGTAACAAGTACGGTTCCTCCCCTTGTTCTTGCAGATTCTTCGGGAGTGATGGAAATTCCTACCCTTTCAATGTCCAAACCCGAAAATGAATCCTCGACACATTGGACTGCCTGCAGGGTGCTTCCTCCAAGAGCCGTGTTTCTGGCTCCTTCCCTGGCGGCGTTGTTTACAACCAGATATGCGTTCATCACTCTTCCGAATTCAAAAATCCCCATGAAAAGCAGAAGAAGAATCGGAAGGAGCAAAGCCATTTCGACCATTGCCTGCCCTTTTTGGTTTTTAATTTTTCCGATCATTCTTCTCCCCTCCATATAGGATGTAAAGGGGACTCCCCGAATCAGGTCGCCCCCTTCCCTTTTATACCAACATTGTCAAACCGCCGAAAAACGAATCGAGCCATGTTCCAATCAAATGCAGATTGAGTAAAGCGACCAAGCTGACGCTCGTTATCGCCAATACATATTCCACCATGCCTTGTCCCTTTTCGTTTGCAGTACTGCCCATGAATCGTTCAACCCGCAATTTCGTTTTTTCGCTTTGCAAATTCCGGGAGGCGTCCATTACGCTGCAGGTGTTATAGCAGTTGTGATGCTGTCGAACAAAGAATCCAGTCCAGGTCCGAGAAGGTTTATTCCAACCATTGCGATCAAAGCTATTCCACCGATTATCAGTGCGTATTCAACCATTCCCTGTCCTTCTTCATTCCTTACAAATCCAACCATTTGTGCCAAATATGCAAACATTTTTTTCCTCCTTTGAATTATCCCGATGATAAAGTCTTCTTTCGAAGGCTTAATGATACTTCGGCGGCTCGGCTGCCACGGGAATTTCCCAAGGCCCGTCGCTTTGCGTCCTTTCCTTTCGAAAAGTTTGCCTTTATCGGTATTCCGAAATACTCTCAAGCGGAAATCGCTTCATCATCATTATTTGCCGTCAGTCGATTATTTCCACAATTCCATAATTTGCGTGATACAGAATGGTCAAGCCCAGATTCTCTGTTATGAATCTCAGAGGCACCATTGCCCTTCCATTGAGTATCAATGCCGGCACGTCAATTTCACTTGTCCTTCCATTGACGCTCACCCTTTTACCGCCGACCCAGATGAGAATTTCTTTTTTGTCTT
>PKTO01000304.1 GCA_002869095.1 Clostridiales bacterium | reverse complement strand
CATCAAATCGACGCCATGTAATAAAAGAAAGCATGCACGAGCGTGAGGACCAAATACACTTGAGCGACGTCATAAATGAAAACACATCGCTTTCCGACCGTTTCGGGCTTTATCTTCACTACTGCGAGCCCAAGCAGAAGGAATACCTTGAAATCGTTAAAAATTACGCCAAAAGAAACAGTATTGATATTTCCGAAGAAGAACTTTACGCAAAGGCTCTTCAGTTTTCACGGAATTCGGGAGACCGTTCCGGTCGCACCGCGAAACAATTCATTACGAATTTACTTGCAGGGCTCTTTTAATTTCACCCAATAATAATTAATGTCATATGATTTCTTTTTCGTTATTATTGCAGCTAATAAAGTTTATGCTTCACGTTTTTCCAAAATACATCGAACTACCGGCAGTCATTCTTTAGACTGCCGGTAATTCTCAATTAAACAATTCCAAAGGCATAAAAATAGCAGTCCCCAAATTTGGGTGGCTGCCTTATTCATAAAAAATGCCGAATATATTTTTGCTTTTATGGAATATTCAATACTCGAGAGACTATATATTTATGCTCATATGTTTTTATTTGTATTTGCATAGTGGCCATCCCAATTCCAATAATTTGTATTTTGCCACACTTGTTAACATATATTGTAAATTGTTTTTCATTATGCTAAACCTTTTGTCCATAAATTACCTCCCCCAATTTTTGGGCACGGTTGGCAAATTTTTACCAGCCACAACAGTCGAGGCTTTTTTTGCTCTTTGTGAGAACTTTTTTGCTTCAATCATACATGGTTTTGGTATGAAATCACCGGTACCTTTCAAAAATATAAAAGACTTTAAATAAAGCTTAAATTTTCAGACCGAAAGATTCATGTCAATGAATCCCGAACCGATATTCTCATCACCCCATATATTCCTAATACAAACAGATGTATTGTCCAATATTTTTTTGATGGTATTTTTGAATTTCACCCGAACTGACCTTTTATATTTTCATTAAAAATATTGCTCCCATTGCAATCAATAAAATGTTTGTAGCCTTTTTAAAAATCGCTTCGTTAATGTTATTGCCTATTTTAACCCCTATAATAACTCCAATAAACAAACCTGGTATCAAAAACAATATCAGCTTAATGATTTGCCAGTCCAATTGTCCGCTAAAGACAAATAGCATCATGGTTATCATTTTCAAAATCAAAAAATATGATGTAAGACTGGTGCGGAATTCCATCTTGTCCTTATCTTCATTTCGCAACAATAAGATGACAGGCGGCCCGCTTACTGAAATGCTTCCATTCAAAAGCCCGCTTAAAACACCAGTCAAGACATACGACAGATTTTTGTTCTTCAATTTAATTTTGAATCCAAACAGCAATGCAAAGGCTGATACCAATACAAAAATACCCACCATGGCCTTAAGTAGTCTCTCATCCGCCATTTTGAGAGCATATGCCCCAATGGGTGTTACCAATACACCCGGTATCAATATGGTCAGTATGCTTTTCATGTCAGGCTTTTCTTTCAACCTAACAAACACGAATAAATTTACAAATATGCTCATGACAACCATCGTTGGTACAACTATCTTAATTGGAAAAATGAGACATAATAATGGCGCTGAAAATAGTGAGAATCCAAAACCTGCAATCCCATGAATACAAGCTGAAACAAAAATTATTGATATTGCAATACAAATTTCCATCATTTCACATTTCCTTTCAAAATGCATGATTCCCAGTTTTATCCTTATCAATTGAAAAATAGCTTTATAATCAAAGCCTCGCCAGTTAATAAATTATAAGATGGCAACCGGGAATTGCTTGTTTTCCAAAAGGTATGTCCCTATTGTAACCGCCACCAAATCCGCCGAACCGCCTGGGCTGATATTTTTATTGATAAAAACTTCGTCCAATTTATATATTTCAGCTAAACCTTCTTCTGTGAAAATACTGCCCTTGCCCAAAATTGTCTTGGCCTTCTTTTGAACTTCAATCAACTCTTCCTTGTCTTTCCTCCATAAAATAGTCGTATCTTCAACACAAGCTATCAAAGAAATCAAAGTATGCACAATGCAATCGTTTAATTTTACGCCCTTGCTTATGGCATCTTTAAATGCCGGCAATCCGGTATTTCTAACAGACGTAAATCCCGACTCAACTTCACCGCGAATTCCTGTAGCTTTATATTTTATATATAATTGTTCTCCAGGAGTAAGCTTATCTTTCTTTTCGTTTAAATGAACTAATTCCCTGGACACTATTCCTTTTGTCACTTTAGCTGCAGTTTCAAATAAATCATCAGCACTGAAAGCTATATTGTCCTGTGAAATATATCCTGCCGCGGCACATAAAATACATGCGGCAAAAAGTATTCCTCTCTGAGTGTTTACTCCCTTGGTGGAATCCAATAATTTCCCTTCGAAAATTATCCCAATTTCTCTGATAATTGGCAACAGTTTTTCGGGATCACCGCTGTGATTTATCCCGGAATGAGCACAAAGAAAAAAAGCGGGCGCAATAGATGCAGAACTGACCATGAATGTCAAAATATCCATGTCCTTGTGCGCTCCCATTGATATTGAGCTAACCAAACCTGGCTTCGGGTATGCGCTCACCTCTAAAAGAATTCCTTTCAAAAAGGCTTCACCAATATTCCATTCCACTCCTTTTTTCATAAAATCCGAAGATTTCAAAGTCTCTTTTGTAATCAAAATATCACCTGCCTTTCAATTAATATCAACAAATCTTTTCCTTGTCGAATCAATCAAAGGAAGGATTATAGCCTATTGATACTATAATCCTTCCTTATGATATTAAATAACGTGAACTCATCTCTTGATTTTAGAATAAATTTAGCCTATAATGGCTTTGGTTATCAGAAACAATACCGATGGGCATAACAGACATCCTGTCCCAGTATAGAATGTTGCGGTCATTGCTCCGTAAGGAATCAATCTTGCATCTGTAGCTGCAAGACCGGCAGCAACGCCACTTGTTGTGCCCATCAAACCACCATAAATCATTGCTGATTTAGAGTTGTTCAACCCAATTTGTTTTGCAATCAAGGGTGTAATAATCATTACCAAAATCGATTTTACAACTCCTGCAGCTATGCTTAAGGCGATAACGTCTGAAGACGCACCCAAAGCCGCTCCAGTAACTGGCCCAACAATAAATGTTACTGCTCCAGCGCCAATTGTAGTAGCACTAACCACGTCATTATATCCAAACATTATTGCAATTACTACACCAACTATGAATGCTGATATAACACCCATAAACAATGAAATAATACCAGCAAGTCCCGCTTTTTTGATTTCGCTTATTTTAGCACCAAAAGCAGTTGAAATAATACAGTAATCTCTAAGCATTGATCCGCCCATAATACCTAGTCCTGAAAATAACGGGATTTTTGAAATTCCACCTGCACCTTCTCCAGTAATTGTCCCTCCAACAAATGCCAATATCAAACCAATGATGATTGCTATAGCAGAACCCGCAATTTTTTTGCCTAGAAGCCTGGAAATATGACCAGACACATACATTACTGCCCCTATAATTATAAAAGCCATTACTAGATTATACTTTACAAATACAGCTACTATTCCTGCCATTTAACTTACCTCCTTTGTTTTTTCAATTGAAGGCAATGGAACTCCAGGTTCCCCGATTTTTGCTAATAGTGGTACAAATATAAATGCAACTGCAACTGCAACCACTCCGGCTGTTATAGCCATTGGTCCTCCTTTTACTGCAGCAACAACATTTTGTCTAGCCGTCATTGCTACAACAACCGGAATATACATCATGCTCCAAAATTGTATGCCACTTTGCGCTTTTTCAGAAAGCTTATCATTTTTCAACAAATAATCGGATGCGAGTATCAATATAAGCATTGCAAAACCAACACCGCCAACATTAGCGGACACGTTTAAGACTTTGCCTAAAAGATTGCCTATATATGTACCTATAAACATACAAAGAGATAAAAGTGCTAGCCCATAAATTACCATAATTCAAACCTCCTCATTATATAGTATAAATACGATTTTCAATAATTTAAAATTGTGGCAGCCACACACAGATTTGAATGGTATGACTGCCTAAATGAGCCGATTACTCGATAGTCATTATAACTGTACCCGGGTTCAATCTTACATTTGCTTCTTGGTGAATTGTTACGACTGTACCGTCACAGGGAGAAGGGATAGGATTTTGCATTTTCATTGCTTCCATAACAGCAACGATATCTCCTTTTTTGACTACGTCTGAGACATTTTTTTCAAATTTGATGACTTTTCCTGGAACTCTTGTTTTTATATCCATTGTTTTTTCACCTCCTTTACAATACTCTTATATGTTTTATTAGAATTAAAACCATATTTATGCAAATCTGCCGAACAAATCATTTGCCATTTTTATAATGTCTCTTTTGGGAATCAACTTGACATCAAAGAGCCCTTTCCCCAAAACTGTTTCAGTTTCCAAAAACAACTCCTCACTCTTGACCCCATATACATTGGGCAAATCAATTTCTAAATCGATTCTGACATTGTATTTTTCACCAAGCAGGCAAATATTTTTTTTAAAATGTTCAATGACATCAAGCTCTTTGAATTTCATCAACAAATCCAAGTCGGAATTGGCGTTTGTGTAGGGCAGCGAAGTATATACTTCAAGCGCCGTAGAACCCCAAACCCCCAGCTCTATCCCCATTTCGATTGAAATAGGCTTGATTTCATTCAAAGCCTCCAAAACCCTCGTTCTTTTCGTAAAAGCATATTCGACGAGGTCATACGGTGAAATGATTTTTACAATTTCGTTTTCCGGTATGAAAGCAGGTATTCTCAGTCTCCTTCCTTCATACAGATCAGGTGAAGAAAATCCAACAGGTATTTTCCCCTCTATATTGCAATTTTCCTCCCGCCTGATTATTCCCGGAATTTTAGCTGCTCCGTCATCTCCAAGAACTATCTTTTTTACTTCTTGCAAATGCGACAAACAACATACAGATTCCATCAATTGTTCATATGCAAATTGCCTTCCCTTTTCTGTTGCCTCTATAAGATCATGTCTTCTATACTTCATTTCCTACCTTCTTTTGATCCAAGTAGGATCACTTTTAGATGTTTTTTGATAATCCAATTGCGCACGAAGCATATCGTCAAATAGCTTAGTCTTTTCGGGTCCTTGAAGTGTAATAGTCTCAACTTCCCCCTCATATCCAAAACCTGACCTCAATTGCAATACTGTGGCAGGAGCTGAAACTTTGATGTCTGGATCCACTCTTACTATTCTGCTTTTAATCCTTAAAATCGTTCTTGCAGCCCTCTCTATTGTAACTTTTGAAGAAAGAGCAGTTTCTTTTACTATCACTTCATATTCCGGATGCGTTCTTTCTCTTCGATAAGTGATTATTTTCCCCTTTTTATTGCAGATGTGGCCGGATTCAGCTATCATAAAGCTGTCTCCCATAGGAAGACCACCGACAACCAATTCGAAAAAGCCTCGATTTTTTATTGGCGATTTCACCAAACTTATGTCTTCCCGCAACGGAACTCCATCCAAAGTCAGCCATCCGAACTCCTGGCATCCGTACAAGTCATGAACATTGGCATCCAAAACATCTTCAGCTATTGGCAGCAGTTCAAGATCAAGGGGCGTCCCTGCCGCAAGTATTATCTTTCCCTTTGGCAAATACTGGGCAACACCCATTTTCTTCGTGTCCTCGAGTGCAACTCTTAAGAAGGATGACTCTCCCACAATAACATCAGGATTTTCTTCATGCAGCTTGCTTAAAAATGCATCCCTGCTCGAACGCTGCAAGAAGCACCATTGCACTCCGTATTCCTTCAACGCTCTATTAGAAAAAACATTTACAAGCGGCGGATATGTAAATAATATTTTGTCTCCCTTTTTCACTCCTGCCTTTTGTAGCGCATTATGGGAAGCCTTTACCCTATTCTCAATTTCCGAATGTGTTACACCTACAATGTTTTGAAATGCAGAAGAACCAGTTGTAAAAGTCAAATATGAAAGATTTAATGGAACGTGAACTTCTTCAATAAAATGTGCGGCAGTCGGTCCGGCGATTCCCTTATCCAACAAGGTTCTTCTTTTCATTTCTTCCAATGTGGGGGATGTACCAAATTCATCAATCATAAACTTTAAATTTTCCAAAAAATCTTTCATATCATCCTCACCTAGGCCTTTAGATATTTTTCTGCAACGTCCTCATATTCTTCATTCATTTTTTCTATGACACTCATTCTGGTAACACGTCCGCCACGTTGATCACCCAGCAGTCCGCGACCCCAAGGACCTGTTTTTTCTGCTTGTCCAGCTTTTTTATACTCGCGGACTTCATTGATATGTTTTATAATCGTTTCAGGCATATCCTCTATCTTCTTCACTACTTCCTCGACTCCACCCAATTTTTCGAAAAATTCAGCACCCGATGCGAATACCGGATTAACCTTTGACAATTCCTCCAAACGCTCGATATCAAGTTTGGTTATTCTAGAAATACTGGTCAAAGGCATTACATGAATCATTGTCTGAAATTCCTTGGACAAAGAAAGTATATTGTCTGCCTGGAGCCCATGGCACAAAAATGCGCCGCTTATGGCCCTTCCTATTACTATTGCAATCACAGTATGACCTTTTTTCCTGGCTTCTGCCAATGCCAACTGATATCCCCCGGTCGCCTTGTTCATTCCAATTATTTCTTCAACCTTTCCGGGTCCGTTCCCGGGAGTGTCAACAACCAGTATCAACGGTCTTTTTTCTTCAATCGGTTTTTCTTTATCCGCTTCAATTGTATAATATACAGCCATTGCCATCTTGTTGGCCTCTTCCATTCCAATTATCCCAAAATATACAACAGGAAATTTTGGATTTATTGCCATTGCGTCATTAGCAATAATGGTCGCGGCTTCACCATTGATATTTACGGTGCCGATAACAGCCCCAGGTCCTATCTCCGGATCAAATGAATAATCTTCTATGACATTTTCCTTAAAGGTATCGTTGTCGGCAATAATACCAATAGCCTCTCTACCTTTTCCAATCAAGCCTTGTTGAATTTCCATTGATTTTCCCTCCTTTCCAGAATTGAATTTATCTAATTTTTACTGCTTTCAAGAATTCTTCTACAGTAAGCTCAGGAAGTTCATCAGCAGTTTCATTCCCAATATGTTTCCACATATCCCTTGCGTCTCCAGGATTAACATCTACTGCCAATTCTACTAGTTCAGCTTGCTCTTCAATCAATTTCAGAGATCCTATCCTGCGATATTTTTCAATTTCTTCAAAAGGCTGTTTTAGCACCTCCTGAACTTTTTCCCTGAAATCTTCGACTTTGTCTTCAACCAGGAAATTACAGTCTTTCATGATATATTTATGTTTACCGCCTGTTGTTCTATAAATCAGCCCTTTGTCAGATGCGTCAAACTCGTCTTTTCCCATTTCCTGCTCAATTACTTCAGGACCGGTCAATCCAAGACGCCCTTGTTCATTCATTATTATTACATCCGTGGCGGCAGCTACAAATCCCATGCCTCCAAAGCAACCGACTTTGCTGCCTATAACGCCAAATACCGGAATTTTGCCTCTGCAATCCTGTATTTGATCCATTACTTCCGCATGCGCCAAAAGTCCTGCGTTTGATTCATGCAGTCTTACTCCTCCTGTCTCGAAAGAAATGACAACTGCCGGACGTCTTTCTTCATAAGAATCAGGGTATTCATTCATGATGTCTTCATAAGCTTTTAGAGCCAGTTTGAATGCTCCTACCATTTTAGCGCCGTGGACTTCTCCAACCGCTCCGCCTATAAACCGACCTTCCTGCGAGATTACAAAAACAGGTTTCTTTCCAATCAGCCCTACTCCGGTCACGCAACCGTCGTCATATCCTATGGCTTCTCCCAATACTGGAAGATGAGGACTTGATATTCTGTCTTTGGGTCCTGCCAATTCTGTAAAAGTTCCCTCATCAACCAAACCAATGGCTCTCTCTCTGGCAGTCGCTTCAACAAAATCTTTTTCCTGCATATTGTCCCAGATATCTTTTTGAGAGACTGTAGCCAACTTGTTGATTTCACTCAATGCTTGTCGAAGTCTCATATGGACGATGACAGGTGTTGCATTGTTATCGTTTATATCTATGAAAACGTCACCCAATTGATTTTCTTTTACGAATTTAGTAACCACGAGCTCCCATATTTTATCGAACCCTCTTACCGGCGTGACAATCTTCACTTCTGCATTGCCATCCAATTCCTTTTTTTCCATTATGACTTCCATGTCACCTGAGCCAACAACCCCAAAGTGATAATATTCTGTATTAATGGTTTTAGGATTATCTGCCTTTATCACAAATTTCAATTCATTTAATGCCATTTTTTTCTCTCCTCCTTTCTATTACCAATTTCGGAACCTTGCAGGTGGATTATACAAACCATCTGACCATTTAACCAATTCTTTAATATTCTTGGCAGCTAACATCGAACGATTGGCTTTCGTCACATCTATGCCCAAGTCCTCAGGCGTTTTGACTATTCCCTTTTGTCTCAGAGCCTCAGTTTCTTTCTCGTCAGCCATGAGTCCAATTTCTGTATAGCCGGCAACAGCCCTTATTGCGGCCATCTTTTCATTCAAGTCACTGCACTTATCAACATATGCTATTCCCAATTCAGTGACAATATGCGTTACATCATCAGAATAAATCATTACCGGCGGTATGGGCAGGTTGGCATTTTCAGCTAATTTCCAGGCATCAAGCTTATCCACAAATGTCGGATCCATCTTTTCTTTGAATGTTTCTTGCATTTGGACTACCAGTTTTTTACCTCTTGGCAAGTCGCCTATGGCTTTTTCCTGCATGCCGCACTCTTGACCGCAATTCAACCATGATTCTGAAGAATGCCGTCTTCCTTTGGCATCGCATCCCATATTCGGCGCTCCGCCAAATCCGGCGACTCTGTTTGCTGTAGCTGTGCTGCTATTGCCATATTTATCTATTTGCAATGTCCCGCCTATAAACATATCAACAGCATAATGTCCGGCCACTTGGCTGAATGCTCTGTTTGACCGTAATGATCCATCTTCTCCCACAAAGAATATGTCTGATCTTTCTTTAACATACTCTTCCATTCCAAGTTCTCCTCCGAAGCAGTGAATGGATTTTACCCATCCGCTTTCAATAGCCGGAATCATAGTAGGATGCGGATTCAATGAGAAATACGAACATATTTTACCCTTCAATCCGAGTTCTTCGCCATATGTCGGAAGAAGAAGCTCAATAGCCGCTGTGAAAAATCCGATTCCGTGGTTCATGCTTTGCACTCCATATTCCGCATAGATGCCCTTGATTGCCATCATTGCCATCAGTACCTGCGTATCAGTAATCAAAGCCGGGTCTCTTGTAAACAAAGGTTCAATGTAAAATGGTTTTGGCGATTCTATTACATAATCCACCCAATCTGCCGGGATATCCACTCTTTGCACTTTATCAACAATTTTATCTACCTGTGCTACAATAACTCCTTGTTTGAATTTTGTAGCTTCAACAATGACAGGAGTGTCCTCTGTATTGAAACCAGTAAAAATATTTCCGTCCTTGTCGGCCTCAAAACCTGCTATCAATGCCACCCGTGGCGTCAAATCCATATAATATCGTCCGAACAATTCCAAATAAGTATGGATTGCACCCAGTTCAAGTTTTCCTTCCTTTATAAAATCAGCTAACCTTCCCGCCTGTGGACCCGAAAAAGAATAATCGAGTTTTTTCGCAATTCCTTTTTCAAATACGTCCAAATGGCTGTCCAACGAAAGCACTGACTGAACCATATGTAAATCATTTACTTTTTCAGGATTAACCTTGCATAGGCATTCCGCTAAAAAATCTGCCTGCTTTTGGTTGTTACCTTCCAGATTTACTTTATCTCCTGTTTTTATTACAGCTTCCAACAAGGCAACCGTATCTTTTGACTCTACAATTTTTCCTTCTTTCACCAAATGTTCAGCGTTCTTCTTTCTTTCCTTAAAGTCTATTTCTAATTTATTCCATACTTTTTCTTTGTCATGCGCCATTTGCTTCGCCCCCTCCTTTTCTATTGTAGGTTTAGAAATTGATATGAGTCTTAGAAACTTCACAAACCCCCTCTCAATTCAAATATTGGGTTATTGCTTTTTTTTGTTTCATTATTAAACAGCATAATATCAATGTTTTATATGTGCATTATTCCGAAACCGCCTCTTTCGTGGTTGGTCATCGGATGGAAAGCCGATTGTCCGAACATTGCAACTGCTATCCAGTGGTCACTACGCACTATGGCAACCTTCATCGCGAAGCTGACGCTCATTGATGAATTTATTGTTACGCCTGCCTTGGCTTCCGACAATGCGTGCAGCAACGCATGCGATTCATACGCATTCTTTCCTATTATATTTTTATTTATTGCCGCGTTCATGCTCGCTTTTATGATTTTTCCCCGGAATTCCTCAGATGCTTTACCACCAACCTCTGTTACTACATACCTGAGATTTGGTTTATTATCTAATATTTTCTTTATTTCTTCCTCCATCTTCATATTCCAGCTGAGCGCCAGAAGCATAGCGGCACGTCCTGCAGTCATATCATTATTATAATTTTCTTCAGCAAAACAATTTGTATACTCTTTTGTGCTCACATGAATCCCTCTCTTCTCATTGAGTTTTGCTTATTAATTCCTTTAACCTAATAGGAATAATGTTGATATAAATACTCCTGTTGCAATCGCCGATACAATCAATCCGCTAAGGCCTGCACCCATAGCGAGCGGCATTACCACTGCGTAAGGATTTTCATGCATGGCCATCTTTTGAGCAATTTTAGCGGTTGTAGGTATGCAAGACACCCCCGATATTCCAATAACTGGATTATATCCTTTTCCTGTGAATTTTTTGCCAAACCAATATACCAGCCATCCACCGAGAATTCCGCCTATGCCTGAAACAAGCAAGGCTACCATTCCCAATACTATCAGAATTCCCACCTTTGGATCTAAAATGGTTTGTGCTTCGCAAAGCGTACCCAAAAGGAGCCCTAAAAACAATGTTGATCCATAAAGTATCGGTCCTTCCAACAGATTCTGGAATGCCTCAATCTCTGCTTCTTTAATTGCTACTCCCAAGAAGAAAGACATTATCAAAGGTGCCGCCACTGGGAGCAAAACACACAAGACGAAACATGTTACAACAGTAAATACAAATTTTGACTTCTGCGAAACATCGGGTATGTCGAATTCCACATCTATTCCCCTGTATTTTTTCGGAATCAACAATTTTATCAAGTAAGGATAACCCGCATAAGTCAGGCTTAAATACAGATAAGCAATTATTGATATTGGAACAAAAAGATTTTTAGCCAAAACCAATGATGTAAACAATACCATTGGTCCGTCAGCCCCACCAATAACAGCAATTGACGCCGCTTCATTGGCCGGAAGTCCCAATTTTATTCCGAGTACCAAAGTAAAGAATGTGCCTGCTTCTGCAAACAATGCAACCACAATGCTTGCCCATGGCCTAATCAGAAGGAATCCTATATCACTCATTGCACCTATTCCAAAGAAAACCAGACATGCAATCAATCCATTGCTGAACAATAAACTGTATATAGGCTGCAGCCAGTTAACTTGCATAATGTCCATCAGAGGACCTGCTTCGCTTACCATTGGATCTAGGAATAGTGTGCCTATTCTTCCACCTTCTAAAAACAGCACCCCTGAATTTATGGCAATCATTCCCAATCCCATGGGAACCATTATGAGCGGCTCCAAAGTTCTTTTAAAGCCGTAATAAGCTATTACAAAACCAAAAATTATCAGACCAAGTCTACTGAAAGCTATAATCGGTTCCTGAATAAAGAAAGTACTTATACCAGGAAACAATTGTGTTATAATGTTTAACAATTATTTCACCTCCCCTTTCGAGCCATTTCCATTCATTAGACGATTCAATACAACAATTATGCTTATCACTAAAAAAGATATTATTGCCGTTAACGCGTAAGCACCCAAAGCATAAACTACAACATTCAACACTACCACCCTTTCTTTAAATAATTTTTTTGCCGAACCCTTAAACGTCTCTTACTGATATGGGAAATAGCCTATTATAAAAAAACAATGATTTCATAAAACATTCATACAAAAACAGCAAAGAGACAGATGAGATAAACCTATCACCTCATTGTCTCTTTTTCGCCACTATGTATTTATTGAATTTTTAAAAAATTTTAAGCTAAATAACCCATTACAGATGATTCTCTCAGAAAACACCCTTTGTAACTCTCGTGAATATATTATCATGGCATATAACAATTCGTCAAGCAAAATATATTAAATGAAACAAGTCGAATATTAAAATGAAATATAATAAACATTTGAAAAGTTTCTGTCTCCTCAGAACATATAATTCCGCTGTTTGTTTTAATGACGGCATCATTGCCACAAATAAAAAAAGAGCAATCTTATTTTGCTCATAGAATTTATAAACTGCTATTTCAACCGCTTTATGTAGGGTGCAAACTGAATGGTGCGCCCAGAGGGATTCGAACCCCCGACCTTTCGGTTCGTAGCCGAACACTCTATCCAACTGAGCTATGGACGCACATATAAAAATAAAAATGGAGGCGACAACCGGAATCGAACCGGTGGTGGAGATTTTGCAGACCTCTGCCTTACCGCTTGGCTATGTCGCCTCATTTGGTGATCCATCCGCGACTCGAACGCGGGACACCCTGATTAAAAGTCAGATGCTCTGCCAACTGAGCTAATGGACCATGAGATAGTTTATTGGGGCGGCTGATGGGGTTCGAACCCACGCGTGCAGGAGCCACAATCCTGTGTCTTAACCACTTGACTACAGCCGCCATATTGTTTTTGGAGCGGGTGAAGGGGATCGAACCCTCGCAACCGGCTTGGAAGGCCGGGGCTCTACCACTGAGCTACACCCGCAAGATAAAATCTTTGGAGCGAAAGACGGGATTCGAACCCGCGACCCTCGCCTTGGGAAGGCGATGCTCTACCAGCTGAGCCACTTTCGCGCAAAGTGCAGTTGCCATGAAGGCAAACGGTAAAGACCGACATTCACATAATGATTTTGGTGGAGGGAGAAGGATTTGAACCTTCGTAGGCTGTGCCGACGGATTTACAGTCCGTTCCCTTTGGCCACTCGGGCATCCCTCCGTGTTTGAAACATTAATGGAGCCAGCGAGAGTACTTGAACCCCCAACCTACTGATTACAAGTCAGTTGCTCTACCAATTGAGCTACGCTGGCAATTTGAATGGCGACCTGGAAGAGACTCGAACTCTCGACCTCCGGCGTGACAGGCCTGCGTTCTAACCAACTGAACTACCAGGCCGCGTTTGTGTGTCTTTTAAGTGGTGGGCGCAACAGGGCTCGAACCTGTGACCCCCTGCTTGTAAGGCAGGTGCT
>PKTO01000077.1 GCA_002869095.1 Clostridiales bacterium | reverse complement strand
TTCATCGCGCATTTTTTTTATTTCAGCCATTTAATCCTCTGAAAGCAAAATCTCTTCGGAGCTGCCGTCTTCCGAAAGATACAGATGTATAAGCTCCCAAAATGCCTTAATGTCGATTTCCTCGGCAAGATGCTCCTTTATATTGGTAACCCTGCTTCTTACAGACTTTATGCCTTTGGACGTTATCTTGTCCATCTTGACATTCAGCGAATCCACAAGGTCGTGTATGTTGACATCGAAAAGGAGTGTGCCGTGCTGCATGAGCTTCTTTCTGTACATCCTCTGGGCATTTCCCGATATTTTCTTGCCGTCTATGGTTATGTCGTTTCTCCCTGAAAGTTCGGCCTCTATGCCCAAGGTTTTCAATGCTTCAATGATCGGTTCGGCATATTTCTTAAAATCAACCGTCGCCGCATCCTCTATGTTTGCAATGAACGTAAAATTCAGATTTCCGAAATCATGGTAAACCGCTCCTCCACCGGAAATGCGGCGGGCTACCGGAATGCCGTTCTCCTCTACGAATCTTGGATTTATTTCCTCGAAAGTGTTCTGGTTTTTACCCACTATTATAGCCGGTGCATTCTGCCAAAGCAGAAAATAATCCTCGTCCATGTCGACATTCTTCAGGCAGTACTCCTCTAGCGCAAGGTTGTAGTAGGGGTCCGTGGAACTATTTAAAATGTATTTCATGAATTCCCTCCTTGATTGTGATTATCTATCATATTAACACAAACCTGCCGAATGTCATAATAATTTTTTTATATGGCTAATCAAAACTGCTTTATAAGGTTTTGGAAGTTGCAGGATTAAATGAATTCCTGTTTATCTCTTGCACATAAAAAAGCAAGCACATACCTGCTTCAATATTTCTATAAATTGTCTTTTTTCTTTTGTTTTCTGCTTAAGCTGTTTCTTTGCCCATGTTTTTCCTGATATCTGAAATCTGCTTTTGTCTTTCCTTTCCACTTTCTACTTATTTTTTGCAACGCAGGAATTGTGGCTTATACCATCTTCAGGCTAACGAGAATCCGCTATTTCAAGGCGCTTGTAAAAATCGCGACATGAGCGTATCTTTGAATACGTGATTGAGCGTTTTTTTACATGGCAACGCAGGAATTGTGGCTTCTCGTTAGTCTGAAGGGGCCCGACAAAGTCAGGCCCCCTACAGTCAGAGAAAGAGTTGTTTTTAAGAAAAGGCAAACGGATTGCCCCAAGGCCGCCTAAGCGGCCCCGGGATTCTCCGAAAACCTCTGGATGAGTGTTTTTAATCTATTTCTTCTTTTTCTTCTTTGGCACATGTATGGCGTTTCCGTGCACGGCGTGGGCAGCTTCATGGAGCGACTCCCCAACTGTCGGATGCGCGTGGATTGTAGTTGTTATTTCGTCTATTGTTGCCTCAAGCCTTACGGCAAGGGCTCCTTCGACTATGAGCTCTGTGGCTCTGGGTCCCGCCATGTGGAGTCCGAGCACTTCTCCTGTTTTGCTGTCTGTAACGTATTTGGCTATTCCGTCGACTTCTCCCATTATTATGGATTTGCCGTTCCCGTTAAGGGGGAAGACTCCTGTCGACACTTTGTATCCTTTTTCCACAGCTTCTTTTTCTGTCATTCCGACTCCTGCGAGTTCGGGTTTTGTGTATACGCAGTATGGGGTTGTCTTGAAGTCTATTCCTGCGTTTTTGTTCATGATGTGTTCTGCTGCCACCATTCCTTCAGATGACGCTGTGTGGGCAAGGAGGACTCCTCCGTTGCAGTCGCCTATGGCGTAGATGTTCTTCACGCTTGTGCGCATCTGCTTGTCGACTTTGATGAAGCCCCTGTCCATTTTGGCTCCCAGCTCTTCGAGGCCCAGCCCTTTTGTAACCGGCCTTCTGCCTATTGAGAGAAGAACTTTCTCGGCGCTGACTGTGAATGGCCCGTTCGGTCCCTCTGCGTCGACTTCTGTCATGTCTCCGACTTGCCTTATTGCCAGTACTTTTGAGTTTGTGTTTACTTTTATGCCCGACCTCTCGAATCTTCCCCTGAGTACGTTGACCACTGTCTGGTCCATGTTGGGGATGAGGTCGGGAAGCATTTCTATTATGGATATTTCTGTTCCGAAATCGGAGTATACGTTTGCGAATTCGCAGCCTATGACTCCTCCCCCTATTATTGCAAGGCTCTTCGGTATTTGCTCGAGAGCTAGGGCCTCGTTGCTTGTTATCACTCCTGGTG
>PKTO01000312.1 GCA_002869095.1 Clostridiales bacterium | reverse complement strand
AGTCGGGAAGGGAGTGGGCGAGAATTTCCTTGCTTCGGACATACCCGCACTCCTTAAGCACACACGCGACATGTACATCATAGAGAACAACGAATTCGTGGTTCTTACCAAAAATGAAGTCAAGATATACAACAGCTTGCTGCAGGAACAGAACAGGGACACATTCAAGGTCACATGGGACGTAGAGTCGGCAGAAAAAGAAGGCTATCCGCATTTCATGCTGAAGGAGATTCACGAGCAGCCAAAGGGGCTTTATGAAACGTTGCACAGGAGGCTCGAGAAAGATGATTCGATAACTCTCGACGGCATAAGCCTTACGAAAGAAGACCTTGAAAAGATCAACAAAATATACATCGTAGCATGCGGAACGGCATATCATGCGGGTCTTGTGGGAAGGTTCGCAATAGAAAAATTCGCGGGCATACCTGTGGAAGTGGACATAGCCTCAGAATTCAGATACAGGGATCCTTTTGTGGACGACAAGACGCTCTTCATTGCGGTTAGCCAGTCGGGAGAGACAATAGACACACTGGCCGCGCTTCGCGAGGCAAAGCGGAAGGGGGCAAGAATACTCTCGGTAGTAAATGTGGTGGGAAGCTCCGTTTCACGCGAATCAGACGATGTGTTCTACACATGGGCGGGACCGGAGATTGCGGTGGCATCCACCAAGGCATACACCACCCAGCTTATGAGCATGTACCTCATAGCCCTCCATATGGCAAGAGTAAAGGGCGTGATGAGTGACGAAAGATATGAATCCGTGCTGGGAGAACTAAAAGCCATTCCCGAGAAAGTCCGCGAGGTCCTAAGGGATGACAAAATATTCCAAAAGCTTGCAGACGAGCAGTTCAACAACGAAAGCGTATTCTTCATGGGGAGAAGCGTAGATGTCGATGTCGCATACGAGGGTTCTCTAAAGCTCAAGGAAATATCTTACATCAACTCATTCGCAATCCCGGCAGGGGAGCTTAAGCATGGGACAATAGCCCTTATGGAAGAGGGTACCCTCGTCTTTGCCTTGGCAAACCAGGACAGGCTGTTTGAGAAGATGATCTCAAACATAAAAGAGGTGAAGGCAAGAGGCGCATATGTCGTTGCAGTCGCAAAAGCGGGAAACAAAGAAATCGAAAAGGTTGCCGACCAGGTTGTCTTCATACCTGACGGAATGGATGAATTGACCCCGCTGCTTTCGGTCGTTCCGCTCCAGCTTTTTGCCTACTACGTTTCCGTAGCGCGTGGAAACGACGTGGACAAGCCCAGAAACCTTGCAAAATCAGTAACCGTAGAATAGTCGAATGAACCAAAAAAGTCATATGGCTTTTTTGGTTCATTTTTGTTGAAGGAGGGTGGAAATGTGATTTACAGAAAGGGCAATTTCTGCTTGAACAGTGATTTTGACATCAGAGTGGTAAGGCAGGAGGAAAACGACACGGATTTGTTCATTCCAATCGGGAACCGCACATTGAACCTTTGCATCGGAAAACTTGTGAATCCTTCGGTTTCAAGGCTTCAATTCCCAAACGTGAGAAACCTGTTGATTCGCTTTTGTGCGGACGAAGAAAGCCATGCATGCACTGTGCACCTGCTCAGAAGCATAGATCTTTATTCTTCGCTCATGAATTTTGAAATCGATTACAAGGACAGATGCATCGAATTGAATGAAACACAATACTATGCTGAAATGAGTATCGTTGCGAAATAGATTTTCATTTGCATATACAATTTTATTGACAGTGTTTTTGATGTGTTAAAAGCGATTATTTATAAATAGCGGCATGAAGATTTTCTCCATGCCGCTACTTAAAGCTTTGATGGTGATTTGTTTGCTCCTAAAAATTTTTCAAATTAATATTCCAATTATTATATATGCTTATTCTCTATAAAAAGACTGTATAACGTACTTGTTATTGCTTTTCGTTATCGTCAATACCTCGCGAGTTTCATTTCTTGATATGCTATATAATTTAATAATCCCTTCTTTAACATTTCCTTCTGTACAATTAAAAATCCCTGCACCAAAATCACTGGTGAAATTATAATAAGCATCTGTACTTTCCAGATATAGGACTTTGTCAAAGCCAACACCCGTTAACTCATTTAAATTTATTTCTGTATACTCAGAGAACATATCTTGCACAACTTCACTATTGTATCGATGTATTGGAACAGGCATATCTTCAAAGGTAGCATCATCGCCAAAAGGCCAAAATTCATGACTTTTCAGTT
>PKTO01000353.1 GCA_002869095.1 Clostridiales bacterium | reverse complement strand
TGTGACAAAACCGTTCAACCCGGATGAACTCGTTGCAAGGGTCAAAAGCCAGCTCAGGCGTTATATGCTTCTTGGCGACATGGGAAATGGGTCAAAGGCCAATCAAATTGCAATCGGAGGCTTGCTTCTTGATAATGATGCTAAGCAGCTTACGGTAGACGGCGAACCGGTGCATTTGACGGCCAAGGAGTTTCAAATCCTTGAATTCCTGATGAAGCACGCGGGAATGGTTTTTTCTGCGGAAAAGATTTACGAGCGGGTCTGGAATGAAAAACCCTATTCTGTTGAAAATACGGTGATGGTCCACATAAGGCGTATCCGGGAAAAAATCGAAATAAACCCGAAAGAGCCAAATTATCTTAAGGTGGTGTGGGGAATTGGATACAAGATTGAGAAGATTTAGCACCAATGGAATGACAAAGTTTTTAGCTTTCGCGCTTGTGGTTTTGGCTCTTGCGGCAGTGGTCGTTCAGATTCAATACGCGGAGTACATGAACGGGAATGTTGAAAGCCTTATTGTCGACAACTACATAGACAGCGAAGAATTCTACTACGGTCAAGTGCAAAAAGGCCTGTACAGGGTCTCGAGGGCAATCGAAGAAGGAGAGGAAGTGGAAGGTACGTCCGACTGTATCTATTTTGCAGCTGACAAAGAAAAAACATTCGGCAATACAATATGGACCGAAAGGGAGTTTTACGAGCAATATGGCGAAACCTTCTATTATCTCGAAAACGGAGAGTGGAAAGCAGGAGAGAATGCGAATCCGCCGAGGCAATATACACTTGTTGATAATACGGAAGCAATAGCATATATGGCTTTTACGGATGAATACATGGCCGGAAAGCAGCTGGTATGGGAAGCGAACAGGGCTGTCCTAAAGCCTCTCGCTTTGAGAATTGCCGCAAGCGTTTCATTGGCGCTTTTGCTTATAGTCTACCTGATTTGGGCAACGGGAAGAAAACCTGACGACAGGGAGCTTCATATGGCGAAAATAGATGCTGTCTATTCCGATATTCTGCTTGCATTGTTCCTTCCTGCAATCGGGGCATGGGTGGTTTCCATCGGAGAATTCGCCTTCTCAAGGAATAGATTGTTCGATGGACTCGGTATGAATGAAGTCTTTTCTATGGCATTGACAGGTGGAGCCACGGTTGTTGCTGTGTCTGTTTGCGGGGTTTTGCTGCTTTCACTGGTCAGAAAAATGAAAGCCGGGAAACTGCTGAAACACAGCTTGATAGTTGTAGCTTTTGCTGCCTCTTATGACTTTTTCAAGAGCCTGTTTGATGGAAGACGTTTTAAAGGAAATACACATACCCAATCCCTTTTCAAGCGCCAGTGTGCCTTCATAGTCGCAAGCGCCGTCATGGTATTTTTGACCTTTGTCTTTCTGTTTTTGGGTGTGATTCCGCTTATGGCATTGCCTCCGATTATGGAGATTCTAATAATATATTGGTACATAAAGGGAAACAACAAAACCTTTGTCGAAATCAACAAGGGGTTCGATGACAGCCTGGGCGAGCAAATGAAGGCCGAGCGGATGAAAATAGCCTTGGTGACCAATGTTTCACATGATCTTAAAACGCCGCTTACATCCATGGTCAGCTATGTCGACCTTTTGTCCAAGGAAGAAGACTTGTCTCCTTCAGCAAGGGACTATGTGCAAATACTGTCGGAGAAAACAGACAGATTGAAGAATATCGTTTCGGATCTGTTTGATTTGGCCAAAAGCACCAGCGGCGATATATCAATGGAAATGGAAAAAATAGATATCAAGAAACTGATTGAGCAGACACTTGGAGACATGTCTGACGAAATAGAAAAATCGGGTTTGAAAATGAAGACCAAACTTCCTGAAAACCGGGTCATGATATTTTCCGACGGCAAAAAGCTCTACAGGGTTTTCCAAAATATAATCGACAACGCATTGAAGTATTCCTTGGAGGGATCGAGGGTGTTCATTGAGCTTGAGGAAGCGGACGGATTAGCTGTTGCAACAGTCAAGAACACCGCGTCATACGAGATCGATTGCACAGCCGATGAAATGCTTCAGAGGTTCAGCCGTGGAGACAAGTCAAGAAGCACCGAAGGAAGCGGGCTTGGACTTTCAATTGCAGAAAGTTTTACCAAGGTCTGCGGAGGAAATATGAAAGTGCTTGTCGATGGCGACCTTTTCAAGGTTTCTGTTTCATTTCAAACGAACGAATGATAAAATAAATGCGTATAGACG
>PKTO01000055.1 GCA_002869095.1 Clostridiales bacterium | reverse complement strand
TGAAGCAAACGAATTGGCAAGAAGGGGAGTAAAGGAAATAGTGCTTATAGCACAGGACACAACAAAATACGGAATAGATATATATGGCGAGTACAAACTAATCGACTTGCTTGAGGAACTTGTGCTTGTTGAAGGCATTGAATGGATTAGGATATTGTATGCATATCCGGATGTTTTGGATGAGTCCCTGATCGATACAATCAGGAAACATGAAAAAATATGCAATTACCTCGATATTCCCATCCAACATTGCAATGACGATGTTTTAAAAAGAATTAACCGACATACAAATGAAAAAGATTTGGAAAGGGTTTTGGGAATGATCAGAAGATTGATTCCCGACATGTCAATAAGAACGACATTGATGGTGGGTTTTCCGGGAGAAAGCCGGGCGGCATTCGACAAGTTGATTGGATTTGTTGAAAAACAAGCCTTTGACAAGCTTGGAGTATTCGAATATTCGCCCGAGGAAGGAACGCCTGCCGCTGGATTCGATTGCCAGATTGATTCCAGTACAAAGGCGGACAGGAAAGAAAGGATAATGATCCTGCAAAAGGAAATATCGGAAGATGCAAACAGCAAGAAAATAGGCATGAAGATGAAAGCCATAATTGATGAAAAGATTGAAAATGAAGACGTTTATATCGGCAGAACGCAGTATGACGCTCCCGAAGTCGATGGTGTTTTATATATCAATACCAAAAGCAAACTTGCGCCGGGTGATTTTGTAAATGTGACAATTACGGATTCGCTTGAATACGATTTGATTGGAGTGATTGAAAATGAATTTGCCAAATAAAATAACCGTGGCAAGGATAGCAATGGTACCGATTTTTATTTGGGTGCTTTTGTCGGGGATTCAAAATTCAAGAATTATTGCGGCGGCGATCTTCATAATTGCTTCCATTACAGATTTTATTGACGGCTACTTGGCAAGAAAATATAAACTAATCACCGACTTCGGAAAATTGATGGACCCAATGGCGGACAAGATACTGGTTGCATCGGCACTAATTGCCTTGGTTCAAATCGGTCGCATTTCGGTTTGGCCTGTCGCGATTATTCTTGCGAGAGAATTTTTGATAACATCCTTCAGATCTCTGGCGGCTTCCAAAGGATTGGTCATAGCGGCCAGCATTTGGGGCAAAATCAAGACAAATACTCAAATATTTGCGATAATATTATTAATGTTAACCAATAATACGATTGCGGATATTATGCTTTGGATATCAGTGATTTCAACAATTTTGTCCGCTGTTGACTATATTGGAAAGAATAAAAAAGTCATAATCTAAAAAGGGGAACTTATGGACGCTGCAATTTTAAATGTCGGTACGGAGTTGTTGATGGGGGAAATTGTAAATACTAATGCGGCATATTTGTCCAAGCAAATGAAAAAATTCGGAATCAATGTCTACTACCAGATTGTTGTTGGAGACAACCATATCCGCTTGCAGAACGTATTGGGCATTTTGTCGAAGAAGGTCGACGTAATCCTTTTGACGGGAGGACTCGGACCGACAAAGGACGATATGACAAAAGAAGCGGTTGCTTCAGTTTTTGGAAAAGAACTGAAACAGAATGGCGAAGCCGTAAAGCAGATGGAAAACATAATGAAAAGATATGGAAGGTCGATAAAGGAAATAACGGAAAACAACTACAGGCAGACTTTTTTCCCCGAGGGAAGCCGAATACTCAAAAACGACATGGGTTCGGCTCCGGGATTTATTTTGGAAACGGATGAAGGGAAAAAAGCCGTAATATGTCTTCCAGGGCCTCCCCATGAAATGAAAGCGATGTTCAATGCACACCTGAATGATTATTTTTCCGGAATTACAGATGTATGCATTCATTCTAAAGTATTGAGGCTTGCTGGAATCGGGGAGTCCGCGGTTGAGACCGAATTGATGGATATGATCGAAAACCAGGATGATCCGACGATTGCGACATACGCCAAACCGGGAGATGTGGCAATAAGGGTGGCCACAAAGCAAAAGGATAGAGAATCGGCTGAAACGATTCTGGAGCCTACAATAAACGAGATAAAAAAGCGTTTGGGAAGATACATTTATTCGGAAAGCGAAAGAGAACTGAATGAAATGGTGATAGATTTGCTGAAGGAAAAAGAATGGAAGGTTTCTACGGTCGAATCATGCACGGGTGGCTTGCTGGCATCGAATTTCATCGATGTGCCGGGAGCGTCGGATGTTTTCGAGGAAGGATTCATAACATACAGCAACAAATCCAAGATCAACAGGGTTGATGTTGATGTTGAAACATTGAACAAGCACGGTGCGGTAAGCATGCAAACTGCGGAAGCAATGGCTGTCGGGCTCCACGAAGAGACAGGCAGCGACGTATGCATATCGGTAACAGGCATCGCCGGTCCTGAAGGCGGAACGGAAGAAAAACCGGTTGGCCTTGTTTATGCCGCTTTTTTGATTGAAGGAGCAATCGAAATAGAGACTTATAATGTCCGTGGAGACAGACAGAGGATACGGGCCTATACGGTCAGGAATATTATGAAAAAATTATATCAAATATTAAAAAAGGTTGATTAATATAAAATAGTGGGATATAATCAACTAAAAGAACAAATGTTCGATATGAAAGGTGGGTGAATCCAGTTTCGCGCTGGGACAATATGGACGAAAAAAAGAAAGCTCTTGATGCGGTATTGATACAAATAGAAAAACAATTTGGCAAGGGTTCAATAATGAGGCTGGGCGACGATGGGGCGAGAGCCAATGTGGAATCGATTCCTACGGGCATAGTGGAACTGGATATTGCTTTAGGCATAGGAGGAATTCCAAAAGGGAGAATCATTGAAATATACGGTCCTGAATCTTCAGGAAAAACAACGGTTTCTCTCCATATGATTGCAGAGTGTCAAAAAAATGGCGGGAATGCCGCTTTCATAGATGTTGAACATGCATTGGATCCGGTCTATGCCGGCAATTTGGGCGTAGACATAGAAAATCTGATTCTTTCCCAACCGGACACCGGGGAGCAGGCATTGGACATAGTCGAAGCTTTGGTCAGAAGCGGAGCAATAGACATAATTGTTTTGGACTCGGTTGCGGCGCTTGTTCCGAAGGCTGAGCTGACCGGAGAAATGGGAGACAGCCATATGGGCCTTCAGGCAAGGCTAATGTCGCAGGCCATGCGAAAATTGACTGCTATAATCAGCCGTTCAAGAGCATCTGTGATATTCATAAATCAACTCAGGGAAAAAATAGGTGTCATGTTTGGAAATCCCGAGACAACAACAGGAGGAAGGGCTCTTAAATTCTATTCATCTGTTCGCATGGATGTGCGCAGGATAGGAAGCATAAAACAGGGAGACCAGATAGTAGGAAACAGAACAAAAATAAAGATTGCCAAGAACAAGGTGGCCTCGCCATTTAAAATAGCTGAATTCGATATAATGTATGGTGAAGGGGTGTCGAAAGAGGGGGGCATACTAGACTGCGGGGTAAATGCCGGGATAATAAAAAAATCGGGATCATGGTACAGCTACAACGAAGATAGAATTGGTCAGGGAAGGGAAAATGCAAAACAGCATCTCAAGGAACATGCCGATATGTTCGTTGAGATTGAAAAAAAGATCAGGGATTATTACGGCTTGGACAAAGAAACAAAAAAAGAAGAAGAATGAATGCTGGAACAATGGAATGAATAGAGCTTTCAGCGAACACAAAGGTCGAAACTCCCAAATGTTTTTCATTGGGAATTTCGGCCTTTCTTGGGAAGGGGATGTCATCAATGAAAGTAGTGCGTGTAGAAAAGATAAACAAGAGATTGAGAAGGCTTGTCACCGATTGCGAAGCTTTCTATCTGTGTGATTCAAAATGGCTTGAAACAAACAGATTGGAAAATGATTTTGAGATTGACGAAGAGTTTGAAGAGGAATTGAAGGACTACACAGAGGCGTATTCTGTTGAGAGGACATTGAAATACATAGAATTCAAAAGAAGGACCGAAAAAGAGGTTTCAAATCATTTAAAAAAAATACCCGTGCCTGAAGATATTATTCGGGCGTCAATTTTAAAAATGGTGGAATACGGTATGTTGGATGATGAATTGTATGCAAGAGACTATATTGATGAGCTGGTTGAAAAAAACCAATCGACATATGCAATTAAAATGAAAACATTAAACAAGGGCATTAAAGAATCATTGGTCGAGTCAATCATGGCTGAACTCAATGTTGTCGAAAACGAAGAATTCAGGGCATTAAGACTGATTGAAAAAAGATGCGGAAGCAGGGACGGAAAATATGATTTCAACAAGTTGAGACAATACTTGTACGGCAAAGGATTTTCAACAGACTCAATAAGGAAATCAATGGAAAATTATTTTAAGGGCATGGCTCAATAAGCTTGACAATAAATACGAAAAGTTTTAAAATTACAAAGAGGATTCTATTAAACTGCCCGTTTTAGTTCCTCGTGAATTGGGCTTTAACCGAGTTATCTCGGTTTTTATTTTTGATTATAAATGGGAGGTGTATGCATATTATCAAAATATACTATTTAGCGATTGCAGCTGTAGTATTTGTTCCCATTGCGTTTGGATTGGGATATTTATACAGAAAAAAGATTGCCGCCGAAAAAATTCAAAGTGCTGAAGAAAAAGCAAGAAAGATACTTTCAGAAGCGAATAAATTGGCGACAACAGCGAAAAAAGAAGCTTTAATAGATGCAAAGGAAGAAATTCATAGATTAAGAAAAGACTTGAACAAGGAAATCAGAGAAAGAAGAACGGAAGCTCAAAGAACAGAGAAAAGACTCAATAAAAGAGAGGAATCTCTTTATTCAAAGACCGAGGCGCTTGAAGAAAAAGAAAATATGTTGATTGAAAAATTAAAAGAAATAGAAGTTAAGAACCAGGAAGTTGATGAACTTTTCAAGAAACAGATAGAAGAACTTGAAAGAGTGTCTGGATTTACTGCTGAGGAAGCAAAGGAAATGCTTTTGAAGGACATCGAAAAGGAAGTCCGATATGAATCGGCTATAATGATCAAGGATATTGTTTCCGAGGCGAAAGAAGAAGCCAGTAAAAAAGCAAAGGAAATATTGGCTTATTCCATACAGAAATATGCTGCGGATTATGTTGCTGAAAGCACTGTATCGGTTGTCAATCTTCCGAATGACGAAATGAAAGGCCGAATCATTGGCCGAGAAGGAAGAAACATAAGAACTTTGGAGACTTTAACAGGAGTGGATCTTATTATTGATGATACTCCAGAAGCAGTTATACTGTCGGCATTTGATCCAATCAAAAGGGAAATTGCGCGTGTCGCATTGGAAAAACTGATAGTCGATGGCAGAATCCATCCCGCAAGAATTGAGGAAATGGTAAACAAGGCTACAGCCGAGATTGATGAAAAAATCAAGGAAGAGGGAGAAGCCGCAACTTTCGATGCAGGAATACACAATCTCCATCCGGGATTGGTCAAATTGCTCGGAAGATTGAAATACAGAACAAGTTACGGGCAGAATGTTCTGAAGCACTCAATAGAAGTATCATATTTGGCAGGGCTCATGGCTGCCGAGCTCGAAGTTGACGTGAAGCTTGCAAAGAGAGCAGGATTACTGCATGACATAGGAAAGGCTCTTGACCACGATATGGAGGGAACCCATGTAGAAATCGGAATGGATGTCCTTAAGAAATACGGAGAGTCAAAAGAAGTGATTCATGCAATGTCGACGCATCATGGAGACTATGAACCTCAAACGGTTGAAGCCATTCTGATTACAGCGGCGGATGCTGTTTCGGCAGCAAGACCGGGTGCGAGAAGAGAAACTCTCGAAACATATGTAAAAAGGCTTGAAAAACTTGAAGAGATTGCAAAATCTTATGAGCAGGTTGACAAGGCATTCGCGATACAGGCCGGACGTGAAATAAGGATAATGGTTAAACCAGAGAAAATATCAGATACCGAAATGATACTTCTTGCAAGAGAAATTTCAAAGAATGTTGAAAACGACCTGGAATATCCGGGCCAGATAAAAGTGAACCTTATCAGAGAAACGAGAACCGTGGATTACGCGAAGTAGCAATAAAGTTTTGTTTATAAGAAATGAAACCCCCAAAGAGGATGCGGCAATCAATTTGATTGACTGCATCTCCTTGGGGGTGTTTTTATACATAAAGCATATCTGCCCGACAAAGCTGCGCATAAAAATATTTTATTGTTAAAAAAGGATTCCATAGTATTCTGTAGAATACTAATACAGGGATTAATATGCAATATATGTAAATTGATAATAGAAAAAATATATTAAAATCAAAAGGAGGAATCACACTAATGGATGTTTTAAAAGTATCGGCTAAATCAAGTCCTAATGCGGTTGCAGGGGCATTGGCGGGGGTATTGAGGGAAAACGGACATGCGGAAATTCAGGCAATTGGAGCCGGTGCATTGAATCAAGCTGTTAAAGCGGTAGCGATAGCAAGAGGATTTGTAGCACCAAGCGGAATGGATTTGGTTTGTGTTCCTGCTTTCACCGATATTGAAATAGAAGGAGAAGAGCGAACCGCAATCAAGCTGATAATAAGCCCAAGATAATTATTGGCTAATCGTTGCAGGTAAAACCCGTCCTTTGGACGGGTTTATTTTTGAGTTGCAAAACCGAAGATTAAACTTATATTGATAAATATTGTTCGCTATATTATAATATTATGTGTTAACTTACTCGGCAATAGATAGGAGGAATTACCATGTCCAACGAGATATACAGCAATCCCTTGACGGAAAGATATGCAAGTGTGGAAATGCAGAAAATATTTTCTCCATACAACAAATTCAGAACATGGAGGACTTTATGGATAGCTTTGGCTGAATCCCAGAAGGAGTTGGGTTTGGACATAAGCGAAGAACAGATATCCGAGATGAAAGACGGCGCGGATGAGATTGATTTTGAAAAAGCAAAAGAATATGAAAAAAAGACACGACACGATGTAATGTCCCATGTATTGACATTCGGAGAGGCATGCCCGAAAGCCAAGGCGGTAATGCATCTGGGAGCTACAAGCGCTTTCGTGGGAGACAATACCGACCTTGTAGTCTATTATAGAGCCCTTGAAACAATAAGGAAGAAGCTTGCGGTGCTGATACTGAAACTTTCGGAGTTCGCCATTGAGCATAAATCGCAGGCTACACTCGGATTCACACACTACCAGCCTGCGCAACTTACGACGGTAGGCAAGAGGGCAACCCTCTGGATTCAGGATTTGCATATGGATCTGCTTGACCTGGAACATCTCATGGAAAACTATAAGATAAGGGGAGTTAAAGGAACTACGGGCACTCAGGCAAGCTATTTGGAATTGTTCAACGGAGACCACGGAAAGGTAATGCAGCTGGAAATGAAAGTAGCTGAAAAAATCGGATTCAAAGATGTATTCGATGTTGCCGGACAAACATATTCGAGAAAATTCGACTTCAAGATACTTTCGATTCTCAGCGGCATAGCGCAAACACTTCATAAAATGACGAATGACATCAGACTACTCCAAAATCTCAAGGAAATAGAAGAACCGTTTGCAAAAAATCAAATAGGATCGTCTGCAATGGCATACAAGCGAAATCCGATGAGAAGTGAACGGATTGCATCCCTTTCGCGTTACATCATGAACAATTTGGGAAACGCATCGGCTACGGTCTCGACACAATGGTTCGAAAGGACATTGGATGATTCAGCCAATAGAAGAATTGTAATTCCGGAAACATTCATGGCAACCGATGCAATATTGGACATAGCGGCGAACATAAGTACCGGCCTTGTCGTAAATGAAAACGTGATAAAGTCCGACATTGAGAAAGAACTGCCATTCATGATGACTGAAAATATACTGATGGAGGCAGTCAAGAAGGGCGGAGACAGGCAGGAACTTCATGAAAGAATAAGGGTCCACTCGATGGAGGCGGCCAAGCAAGTCAAACAATTGGGAAAGCCGAATGATTTGCTTGAAAGAATTGCCGAAGACGCCACTTTCAAGTTGAATCTGGAAGATTTGAAGCTTTTAATGAACCCGAATCTGTATATAGGGCGAGCACCCGAACAGGTAGACGATTTTATTGAAAAAATCATTGAACCAATCAAGAAGACTTATGGAGAATACGCAAAAGCAGAAGTGGAAATGAAAGTTTGATTTCAGTTCATATTTAAAAAGAAAATGCAGGATGATTTGTCTTGCATTTTCTTTCAGCTTGAACTATACTTTAAATGTATATTTAGGGAATAGTTAAGAAGGGGGAATATTCTTCATGTATGAAAAGAAACTGAAAATACACAACAAATCCTCAAAACCCACCAATGTGGTCGCATACGAACATGGCATGATTCAGGAATGCCTTGAAATCGAAAAGCTTCTTCCCGATTATTTTTACGATTTTTTTCTATACTTGAAAGGTTCTGTCGCAGTTTCCACAAGGCTTGCCTATTTGAACGACATCAGATTTTTTTTGAATTATATGATAAACGAAAGCAATCTATCGGATGCTTCTTCCATCGGCGAAATTCCCATGGAACATATAATTCGAATAACTGCAAAGGATGTGAATCGATACCTTGGCGGATATTGCTCGCGTTATCTGCTGGAAAAGGGAAATCAGCCAATAGTCATGGAAAACAACAACAGGTCGCTTTCAAGGAAGAAATCTTCGCTTAGCGTGCTATTTAAATTCCTATATCGCGAAGAAATAATGCCAGGCAATATAACGGATGCTTTCAACCCTATTAAGTTGCCAAAACCGCAACCTGATGCGATTAAAAGGCTAGATATTGACGAGGCGCGCATTATGTTCGATTGTGTCGCAAGCGGAAAAGGCCTGTCAGACAAGGAAAGGCTTTATTGGGAAAAGACAAAGTACAGGGACATGTTGATATTGATTTTGTTCACAACTTACGGTTTGAGACTCAGGGAGCTTCAACAGCTGAATGTTTCATCGTTCAACATAAGCCGCGGTGAATTTCTTGTCTACAGAAAAAGGGGCAAGGAATCTGCAATGCCTCTGAATAAATCAGTCGAGAGAGCACTGAAAAATTATATTGAAATTGAGAGGGACGGATATTCTCCCAAGGGAGAGGATGCGCTTCTTCTTTCAATGCAGAAGAAGCGGCTTACACAAAGGGCCATAAGAGACATTGTAAAGAAATACACTGCAATTGCATTGGGGACGACAAAGGAAAACGGTTACAGCCCGCATAAGCTCAGAGCTACTGCTGCGACATCGCTTATTGAGATGGGAGCTTCCATATATGAAGTGAAAAACCTTCTCGATCATGACAATGTAACCACTACTCAATTGTATTCCGCGCATAAAAAGGATCAAAAGCGCGAGATAATAAAAAAATTCGAATGGCTCGAGGACGATTAATCGAACCTATGTTTGCATTGGCATTATGTTTTATGATATAATCAACCAAGTAAAAATTGTAAATTGGGGGCGAAGATCCATGTATGAGGATTTAACCGGAAAACAAGTCAAAATTATTGAATTCATATTGGAAGAGGTTAAAAAAAGAGGATACCCGCCCTCTGTAAGGGAAATATGCAAAGCGGTTGGATTGAAATCCACTTCTTCTGTCCATAACCATTTGGTAACCCTTCAGGATTTGGGCTATATAAAGCGTGATGCCACCAAACCGAGAGCGATAGAATTGAACGAACAGAAGCTCAATATCTACGACAAGGAAAAAGAGAATGTGGTAATGGTTCCGGTTGTAGGTTCGGTTGCGGCAGGCACGCCTATTCTGGCTGTTGAAAATATTGAATGGCACTTCCCTCTTCCTGAGCAGTTTGTGGAAAAGGGCAATTATTTCATGCTTGAAGTCAATGGGGACAGCATGATTGAAGCCGGCATACACGACCACGACTATGTGCTGGTCAAACAGACCAGGGAAGCCGACAATGGCGACATGGTTGTTGCCTTAATCGACGATTCGGCAACAGTAAAGACCTTTTATCGCGAAAAGGACCATATACGTCTTCAACCCGAGAACAGCTCAATGAACCCCATCATCGTCACAGAGGATTTGATGGTTCTTGGTAAGATAAAAGGCGTTTTTAGACTGATGTAACCAATTTAAATGTATAAAAGAGCCATTGCGTATTAAAAAACGCAATGGCTCTTTTTATGTTTTGGCTAGATCGAAATGTGTTTTTGGTCAATAAGATTCTGCAGGGCTTTCATAAGACCTATCCTTGCGTGGTCGTATGTCAAACCGCCTTGAAAATAGGCTATATATGGAGGAGTCAAAGGGGAATCGGCACTAAGCTCTATGGATGAGCCCTGCACGAAAGTTCCTGCAGCCATTATCACTTGTGTTTCGTATCCAGGCATGTCCCATGGAATCGGTTGTACATGTGAATCCACCGGCGAAGATGCCTGGATTGCCTCGCAAAAGCAGATTACAGCTTGCTTTGAATTCAATTTGACTGCTTGTATTATATCGCTTCGTTCATCTGACAAGCCTGGGAATGTATCAAATCCGAGTTTCCCGAATATGCATGCGCAAAGCAAAGATCCTTTCAAGGCTTCAGTTACCGTATGCGGAGCCATGAATAAACCTTGAAAAAAATGCCGGTTCATCCCAAAGGACAATCCACATTCCTTTCCTATTCCGGGGGAAGTCATTTTGTGTGATATCAGTTCTATCAGTCTGCTCTTGCCCACTATGTAACCCCCGGTCATTGCAAGACCTCCTCCTGGATTTTTTATCAGAGAGCCCGCTGCGAGATCGAAACCGATTTCTGTAGGTTCTTTCCTTTCTAAAAATTCACCGTAACAATTGTCAACCATCAATATTGTTTCACTTGAACGGCTTTTTATGAATTTCGCAAGAACCCGCATTTTGTCTATGCTTATGGCCTTGCGCCAGTCGTATCCCGTTGAACGTTGGACATAAACCATTTTGGGTTTTGATTTAAGTGCTTCCGATATGGAATCGTAGTCGAAATCGCCTGACTTGGTCAATTCAACCTGGCTGTAGAGTATTCCTATTTCTGAAAGCGTGGATGGTTCTGCACCCTTGATTCCAATAAGCGCCCTTATTGTGTCATAAGGAGGACCTGTTACAGAAAGCATTCTGTCTCCCGGACGGAGTGTTCCAGTAAGGCAGAGGGAAAGCGCATGGGTGCCGTTGACGATTATCGGTCTAACTATAGCGTCTTCTGTACCGAAAACATCCGAATATATTTTTTCAAGCGTTTCTCTTCCGCTTTCATTGTAGCCGTATCCGCTGTTCCAGTAGAAATCGGTGTCGCTCAGGCGGTTTTTCTGCATGGCGTTCAAAACTTTGTACTGATTGTAGGCTCTGGTTTCCCCAAGTGCTTCATAATGGCACTGTATTTCCTTTTCGCATTTTTTTACAAATGCAAGAACGTCTTCCCTTATCCCGAAAAGCGTTTCGGAGGGCATTTCATTTTTTTTCATTCTGTTTCACCCGCTTTCAAAAAAATGAACGGCATCTAAGCCGTTCGAATTGTAAAAATTCCGCCACCTTTTCACATGCATCTGAAATCGGTACGTATATTTGTACAATCTACAATATCTATGACCATTGTTTAATTTTTAAAGGGAAAGGATTATGTGTGCCGACTTCCTATTCTCCATCCGGATCCGTATTTATGAATTGGTTCAAGTTGACGCGTTTAGAAGGAATTATCGTTGAAATCGCATGCTTGTAAATCATTTGCTGGCTTCCATCGTTTTCAATGACGATTGTGTACAAGTCGAATCCCTTGACATAGCCTTTCAACTGAAAACCATTTGTTAGAAAAATCGTAAGAAGAGTTTTGTCTTTTCTGGCCTGATTGAGTATTATATCCTGCAAGTTAAGTACATTTTTCATGATGATTCATTTCCCCCTTTAGATAGTGTTATTTATAATGAACTTGTTTGTTGTTGCCAATAATTTATTTGTATTTGAAGTCTCGGAGCATTCCAGTTCAATATGAACGGCTTCTTTGTATCTTCTGAACCAAGTCAACTGACGTTTTGCGTAATGCCTTGAGTTGAGCTTGATTTTGTATTTCATTTCTTCTTTATCCGTTATTCCGGACAAATATTCAAGAACTTCTTTGTATCCGATTCCTTTCATTGCCATATGATTTTTAGTAAGGCCCATTTCGGTCAATTTGACCACTTCATCAATCAAACCTGCTTCTACCATTTTTTCAACTCTCAGGTTGATTCTATCATACAACAGAGTTCTTTCTCTATGCAAACATAAAAATAAAGTATCGTATTTTGGAGTGGGATTCAAATCAGTTGAAAATTTTTTTATGTGAGAGCCGGTAGCGTGATGGACCTCAAGCGCCCGTATGACTCTTTTGACATTGTTGGGATGAATTATATCCGCAGAATCGGAATCAACTGACTTTAATTGATTGTGCAGGTATGCGTTTCCTTTTTCTTCTGACAGCTTTTTAAGCATATTCCTGTATTCGGGATTGTATGCAGCATTGGAAAAATCCATTTCGTAGAGTATTGAACTCAGGTAAAGGCCGGTGCCGCCTGCGATTATCGGTATTTTGCCTTTCTCATGGAGCATCCGTATGGCTTCTTCTGCCTGTTGATTGTAAAGGGCAACAGAATAATTGTCGTCAAGTGGATTTGCAACATCAATCATATGGTGCTTTACCCTTGACAATTCTTCCATCGAGGGTTTTGCTGTGCCGATGTCCATATATTTATATATTTGCATTGAATCGGCGGATACTATTTCGGTTTTCAAAGTTTCAGCCAATTCGATTGCGCAGCCGGTCTTGCCAACTGCCGTAGGACCTGCTACGATTATTATCTTATTCATGCTTATACCCCATTTCGATTAATCTATCTATTGAAATATTTTTCAATTTCCGATCTGCCTATTCGGACTACTGTCGGTCGTCCGTGCGGGCATGTGTAAGGATTGCTCAAATCATCCATGTCTGCAAGCAGGGATTCAATTTCGATTTTACCAAGGCGGTCATTGGCCTTTATGGCCGAATGGCAAGCTTTTACCGCAATAGAGTAAATCATTTCCTCTGATTTCATTGAGTCGACCGTCGATGTTTTCAAAAGCATGTCCTTCAATTCCTCAAGGAATGATATTGACGTTTGCATGGGGAAAATAGATGGAGCCTCCCGTACCAAAAGCATGTTGGGTCCGAAATCATCTATTTCAAAACCTAAAGATGACAGGGCTCTTTCCGATGCCAGCAGCAGGGTCTTTTCGGTTTCAGGCATGTTGAGAGCAAAAGGCTGGATCAGAACCTGTGAAAGAATTGCTTTGTCCTTCAACTGGTTTACGAACGATTCGTAAATAATCTTTTCGTGTGCCGCATGCTGGTCTATGAGTATCATTTCATTTGTCGTGGGGTCTTCGCATATTATATAAGAATCGAAGACCTGGCCTATAAGCGAAAGGCCTTTGAAATACTCTTTTTTACGGGTTTCTTGTGTTTCGATGGGGTTTTTGCCGGATTCTTCATAAATGGAATTAAAAGGCAAAAGAGCTTGCAATGAAGACTGAACGTCATCATTTGAGTAATCACTTTCCATTTCGGCAAATGAAACGGGCGAAACGTTTTCATTTATTTTGGTTGATGGGTCTCCAGATTCCAAATAAGAATTTTGCTTTTCCAGGATAGACTGTTCCTTATGCATTTTAAGATCCGATGCGTTTGGTCTTGGATGAATTTTTTCTTCCGGTA